>JAKVCH010000074.1 GCA_022447485.1 Polyangiaceae bacterium
TGAGCGGATCTTTCCTGTGCTCCAACTGGCGTGGGATGATTTGTCATCTAGCCAGTAGAGCGAGAGGAAAAAATCTTCGACTTTTTTCGTTGAACTCTCGATGGCGGCCCGTCTGATGCCTCGAGGTCCTGAACGCGCAAAATACTGGTTTGGGTTGCATCCCAAAGTTGAATACGAGCTTGAATTGCTTCTTGAGCCTTGCTCTCAGCAATACTCTTTCTTTCGGCGGAACCGTTATAGAGTAGGTGCAGTAATTCAAGTGCGGCGGGACCATGCTCATCGGCATCACATTCGATATGGCGTTGCAGGTAGAGCTCGAGATGGGGACAGTGGATCCCCTCGTGACGAAATTGTTCCAAGAAGGACTGGAACATCAGCGGAATAATCTCTTCTCGGGAATGATAAAAAACTGCCGCTCGTACGTAGTCCGGTTCTCGTAGTAGGGAGAAGGTATGGGTGGTGAATTTTTTAGCGGCCTGGCTGAGAGCAGAATGCTTGAGCGCTTGATGTAGTTCTTGGCCGTGCTGGAGCTGTTGGAGCAAGTGCAAGATGGGGTTGGTGTCAGCGCCGATTTCGTCCATCGCACGTAAGTAGAGCTCAAAGTGGCTGAGTATCAGGCCGTTACCGAGATCATCGGACTCTTCGGCTAAGACAATATCGTTCAGCAGTCGTGCTGCCTGGGCGCTTTTCGGAGGTTTCCAAGGAAGTTGGGTTCCACAGATATCGGCCTGCAGACTTTTGACCAGCGTCATGAAATCCCAGACACAAATAATGTGCTGCTCCATAAACAGCGCCAAGCCAGCTCGACTCGTGACTGTTCGGTAGAGAGGATGATGAAGAAGCCGTGCCTTTTCTTCATGAAGAGCAGGCAAGAGATTGCTTTGTAGAAGGCTTGTCATGGCATAGTTGAGTTGGAAAGATGCAATCGAAGCGACAGGCTTGTTGAATGTAATCCAAAGGTGGAAGGGGCCAAAAACCTGTTACGTATGAGATTCCTTAGCTCAGCTCCATCAACTGAGCCAGTCGGGGCAGCGATTCTGAAAAGAATCAATCAAATGAGTCGAGACTTTGTAAATACGCTGTAAATCCCGAGTCGATTGGCGTTTACCCGTCCACGAATCGAAAGTGGCGGGTGAATGCTGGCGAGTTGCTCAGCCTTGACGATTGGGAAGAGGAATAAGTGCGGAGACTCGTTTCATGCGTTCGGCGTAGTGAGGTCTTGTACTCAGCATACGTTGATCGATCATTGGCAGACTAATGAAGACAAAGAGGCTGGTAATGCTGAGGGCGCCAATTCCTTGAATCATAAATTCAGGGTTTGCTCCGTAGCCAGCCAGGGCGAGTCCCCACCAGAAAAGCATTTCTCCAAAGTAATTCGGATGACGGCTGTAGCGCCAGAGACCCTCCGAATAGACGCTTCCTTGGGGAGGCTGGCTCTCTCGGAAGCGATGCAGTTGATGGTCCGCTATGCCTTCAATGAATACCGCGCAGAGTGCGATCAAACCTCCTAGGTAGATCAGAATTAAGTATTCCTGCTCTACCTGTGGATCGGTAAAGAGTGAGAGAAAAGGCAGACTCCCCGCAAAGGTTAATATACTGGGAAAGAGATGAATTCCCGTCAGGCTCACAAGCCAATAGAGCGGGCCGGTTTTTCGTTTGAGATCTACGTAGCGGAAGTCTTCTTCGGAGAGAGAACGGAAGCCTCGAGCCCAATTCAGTGTCAAGCGGATGGCCCAACCGAACACCACACAGACGACCAGCCAGCGACCGGGATGATTGAAAGTATCTGCCATGTTGTTCGTCGAACCCGCAAAAAAGAGCAGGAGCAGCGGGGGTCCAACGCTCCAATACGCGTCGTAGACACTCGAATTATTCAAGAAGTAACTAAAGCAAAAGACGACGATGGATGCTGTTGTATAGGCGACAGCTGCCTGCACCAGGAGGGGCTGATCGCTACAGATTTGAATGCTTGACACACTCGCGCAACAGGCGAGAAGGTAGGCGAGAGTAATGAGGAGCAGCCCGGAGAGACGACCTGTTTTGAATGACGGTCCAATGGTGAGCTCCTGATTGCTTTGCTCTTTGCCGGCTGGAAGGGCTGAGCTTGAAGCGTCGCTGACGGGTTCTTTCAATGGCCGGTCCGAAGTAGAAGATAGGTTGCCATGGGCGTCATCAGTTCTTGCCATGGATTACCTATAGAAGAGTTTTGGTCGCAGACACAGAATCAGACGGCAAATGAGCTCCAAATTTTTCAAAAAGTAGCACCTGGGTATGTTTCATCCTCTTATCTGAGGTCCAGGAACCGAACGACTGGAGTACAAAAGAGAAAACCCGCCGCTTCTGCAGTCATTCTGCAAAAGGGCGGGATCGTTCCAGACTCGGAAAGAGTTTACTTGGCGTCGTAGCTTGTCCAGCCAGCAGCCCAGTTCTCACCCTCTGCGAAAGCGCCGACATAGTCGTCGCCAGCGAGTAATGGTGAACCAGCCTTGGGGCTGAGGTCGGGAGCGCTTTCGTCACCACTGGTGAGGTCGAGAGCATCCGTTGTCGCTACGTTATCGGTTCCACCGGTGAACCATGTCTCAACAGCGCCGTCATTCGGAGCGTCGTACTTCTCCTTGTACTGCTTTGACGCACAAGAGATAACGCTATTTGCGATGCTCAGGCTATCGTCTTCCGCGTTAGCGAGAGTCTGGTCTTGGTCGAGAGACAAACAACCGTCAGCGAAGTTGCCAATAGCAATCTTGCTGAAAGTGCCCTTGGTGCCTTCGCGGAAAAGAGCGCCAGTCGACTCAGCGTTGCTGTCTCCAGCGCCCCAGATCGTGATGTTGCTCAGCGTTGGGTTTGAGTAAGGCTCAGCGGTGTTGTTGTCACCATTGTTATCAGCTTCGATGCCGCGGTCACCGTTTCCGGCCCACTGCTGAACGCCAACATAAGTTGCCTTGCCACGCCATCCGCCAGTCCAGTCAATGCTGTCGTCGCCGATGTTTGTGATCATGACGTGAGAAACTTCCACGGTGCCGCCGAAGAATTCGATGCCATCATCCTTTGAGGAGTGAACCTGCACGTAGTCGACAGTTGTTCCACTGCCCACGCCCTGGAATGCAATTCCGTTGAGCTCGTTTTCGTTGTCGACCTGGTTACCACCAAACTCGACACGAACATACTTCAGGCTACCAGAGTTATCGGTATCGTCCTCACCGCCGTACTTGCCCGTACCAGCTTCACCTTCTACGTCGGTTGTGCCGTAGTTGGTGGTTGCTTTTCCGTTGATGACGAGGCCGCCCCAGTCGCCAGGAGCACGCTCAGCCTGTGCAGAAGTGAAAATGATGGGCTCCTCAGCGGTACCCTCAGCCATGATGGTGGCCCCACGCTGAATAACGATGAAAGTCTTGTCTCCACCAAGTACTGTTACGCCAGGGTCGACCTTGAGTTCGGTGCTGCTGCTGTCGTCACCAATGAAGAGCTTTCCGCCTAGGAAGTACTCACTTCCGGCGACAAGATGCATATCTTCTGTTGTTGTACCGCCAGCAATTTCGCAGGCACCACTTGAAGTTTCAGTGATTAACTCATGCTCAGGGCAGCCGCCGACAGGTGAGCCGCCGCCCATACCACCTGTGCCGCCGCCCTCATCGGTATCGTCGCTACAAGCTGTGCTCGCCATCGCAAGGAGGCAAAGAGAAAAAGAACTGATGAGCTGGCGGTTGAGTTTTTTCATGGCTTTTCTGTTGTTCGTTGGTCTCGGCTTGAGACTCGTTGACGCTGTGAGACGGTCCTCTACTTTCTGATAGAGCCTATCAGGAAGCCCAGGCACCTTTTGTGTGGGCGTGGGTATCTGATCGTAATGTGTCTTTTAGGTGACAGGATGGAAAGGAAATTGCGAACGCAGCTTCAGAGTGGTTCTCGGGGGCTTCCCATTTCAGAAGTACTGAATAGCGTTTTCAAAAGACGGTGACACCCAAGGCGACCCCTGCTGCAAAATGATAGGGGGCGTTGCGTATTTTACCGTTGGCACCGACTTTTTTCGGAAAGACTTGGAGTAACCCGAGCGAGAGAGTCGGGCCAAAACGCGGCCAGATTGGAAAGTGCAGGTCCACACCTCCATGCATGCCAAAGCCAGCGATTGCGTCAAATGCGCCGTCCGTTTGATCGATCTCGCCACCGACACCTGCAGCGAACTTCCAGACGAGGTCGTCGAAATAGATTGGTCCTTGGATTTGGAGCATGAAGCCTCCGATTTCGTCGGGACCTCCTTTTTCGGTTCCGTAGAAGCCCTTGTTCTGGAGAAAAGTATGTAGGAGGGCAAAGGTGTAGCCGCGCCAGCTGCCACCAATTTCCATGGCGTGATAAAGGCCGACGGTATCTGGTCCACCACCTGTGCCGAGGCTGGCGTGAAAGTGAAAACCTTGACGTCGGATTGGTCGGTGAAAGATGGTGGGCCGATGAGGGTAGGCCCCCTTCGGCTTCGGCTTCGGATTTGGCGTCGGATTTGGGTCGGCCTTGTCATTCTCAGGTGAGGCAGCAGTTTTCACTGCCACGGGAGGTTTCGATGAGGCTTCTCTTTCTTGTGCCTCAGCCAGTGCTGGTTGGGCTACTGCTAGCACGAGACAGATGCTGGCGACCCTTGGGACAGCGGCTCGGAAAATCGCTTGACTCGCACCAGTCCCCCAAGAGCGACTTCTCTTTTTCTCCGGCGATTCGGATGCGCCGTATTCTTTTCCTTGCATCGTTTTATCCACTCTTTACTCTTTCATGATGGGAGAACTTCCAATTGAGAGTGTCTTGAGATTCGGTGGCAAGCATTAATAGAGAACAAAGCCAGCGGGTTTCTCGGCTTCTGGTAGCTTGGTCTCTCCCAACATCTGGCGCAAGTCGCGCTCGATTGTTCGACAAAGTGCGTTCATGGGCACATCATTGACGCTACGCTCAAAGGGATCCTCACTCGCATCACCAATTGCCTCCATCGTCACGAATACCCAGGTGATGAGGCAAGCCGCTAGGAGCATTGGAATCATGGGAATAAAGGCCTCGGGCGTTAGCTGATGGGCGACATGTGAAGCAAAAACATTGAGCAGTCCGAACGGTACCAATAAAATAAAGATACGAGTAAACCACTTCGAGTATTCTGCATATTGGCGCGGAAATGGAGTGTTCTTGATTCGCTCGCATTTGCCTTGGAGAGCGAAGCATTCTCGAATAATCGCCATGAGACTGACTTCTTGCATATCGTTGATGCGGCCTGCTTGATGAAGGTCGCGTAGGTCACGTCCTTGAGCCTTGAGTAAATGGGTTGCTGGATTGATTTGTGCTTTCACGTGATCGAATTCTTGAGGACTTAAAAATCCCCTGACTTCATCATCCCAATCATTTCGCATGTGCTCCCGATGCTTGTTGAGTCGCTCCTTCGTTTTCGGGTGACCATTTTCCTCGAATCGAGATTTTGCTCGCAGCTGGATGCGCAAGGAATTGATCCAGGCTAAGTGGCGGTAAATCAGACGTTGGAGGTCTTCTTCTTGTACCTTGGGGTCCGTGTTTTCATCGACGTAGGTCAGTATTGCTGTGGCCCAAGAGCGACTTTCATTCACTATGCCGCCCCAAATGATTCTGCCTTCCCAAAATCGTGCGTAGGCGGAGTTGTTCTTGAAACCTACGTAAAAAGCTACAGCAGTGCCAATGGTGCCAATGGGTAAGAACGGAATCGCCAAAAATCGCAGCTCAAAATACCAGTAGACGAGATAGACAAATAGGGTCCAGGTGGCAGAGAAGAGGACAGGGGTGACTGCTAGGCGGAGAATCAGTCGCCAATGAATTCTTCGTTCGATGATCACATAGAGATTGAAGCACCTGGATGACTTGAAGCAAACCCAGAGCCTCTCCGTGCCTGGAGGGGCTAGCCTACACTCTACCCATTCTTAGATGGTACGTGGTGCGAGCCCCGAGAAGAGGTTCCACAGCTCTCATCAGCTGCTGCAACGGGCGTGTGCTCTAGTAGACGTCACGCCGATAACGTCCCTGCTGCTCGAGCTTTTCGAGATAGGCATGTCCATCGACTTGGCCTTGCGCTGCAAAGATATTGGCAAGCACCTCATGAACGGCTGGAGCCATTTGATGGGCGTCACCGCAAACGTAAATCACGGCGTTTGAATTGATCAAGCGCCAGATATCCTGTGCGGCTTCTTGCAGTTTATCTTGGACGTAGACCTTGTCTTTTTGGTCTCTTGACCAAGCACAGGAAAGGTTCTGTAAGAGACCTTGGCTCTTCCAGTTAAGTAGCTCGTCTCGATACAAAAAGTCCTCCGTTTCGTGTTGATGACCGAAGAAGAGCCAATTTTCTGCCTTCGTTGCCCTCAATTCTCGTTCCTGCAAAAAAGCTCGAAAAGGCGCAATGCCTGTCCCTGGACCAATCATGATGATGGGTTGTTGATCTTCCGCCAGACGAAAGTGCTCAGCCGGGTGAAGATAGAGTGGTACAGGACTTCCTGGCTGACAGACGGCTGCTAACCAAGCACTTGCTGCGCCCTGGACTTGTCGCCCATGTCGTTCGAATCGAATTGTCTCCACCAGAAGGTCAACCTTTCGGGGACTTTTACTAGCGCTACTTGCAATGGTGTAGAGACGCGGCTGTAAGGAACGAAGGCAGTCCAGAAAGTCTGAGCTTGAAAGCTGGCAACCAGTGGCCTCGCGCAGAACATCAATTACGTGGCGGTCATGGATATAGGCTTCCAGTTCAGCTCCTGAAGCAGTCATCGCGTTTTGTGCAGCGGGGTTGAAGGGGCTAACTCGCTCAAGCAGTTTGACCGTCACTTTTTGTAGACAGGCTTTCTTCAGAAGGACCTCTCGCAAAGAGCCTGTCATGCCGTGAAAACTTAGCGTTTCTTCCGTATCGTAACCCAAGAGCTGAATGACTTCATCAACCTCTGCGGGGCTATTCTCTGGGTAAATCCCAACGCAATCGCCTGTTTGATACGTTATCTGACTTTCTGAGAGGTCGAGGGTGTAGTGGCGCGTTTCTTTCTTTGAGTTAGCGCCAGATAGTAAGTGACCTTCGATGAATCGGGCCGGGTACGGAGCGTCGCGGTGGCTACCTGGCGTATGAGAGGGGGGAGGGGTGGAGAGCACCGGCCCGTCGGCGACGACTGGCTCGCTCTGAGCCCCTTTGCCAAAGATTTTTGAGAGAAAACCAAAGAAACCGCCTGAGCTCTTCTTTTCGTCGTCTTCACTCGATTCCGCTCGCGGGTAGAGTGCTTCATTTTCCTCCAGGTATCGGAAAACACTTTGCTTGAACTGATTGAAAGGGACCTCGTATTCTGCATCGCAATCGACCCGAGCGATGACTCGCTCGCCGCCGGCCTCGCCCAAAAGGCGATCCATATCCCGCCCTGCTTGCGCAAAGTGCTCAAAGCTTCGATCTCCGAGAGCACAGACGCCAAAGCGCAACCCTGGGAGTTTTGGCGAGCCATTGGTGAGATGTTGATGGAAGGGCTCTGCATTCGATGGTGCATCACCTTGGCCAAATGTGGAGCAAATGATCAGTACGAGGTGCTCTGCCGGTAATTCGTCGACCTTGTAGGTGAACATGTCGCAGAGGCGGACCGGATAGCCATCTTTTCTTAATGCATCGCGTAATTCACGTGCACAGTCTTCTGCATTACCTGTTTCGGAACCGTAGAGAACTGAGATCTTCTTCATTTTTCTTCTTGGACAAGGTGACTCGAACTTTGTTTGAGTCAAGGGTGCGCGCCCTGAGTTGCCGCAGTGCGCAGGCGCTAGAAATTCTTGGGTGGTGCAGGCAATCATCGGCACCACTGGGACAGGGAATCAAAGCACGTCATAGGTGGTAGAGACGCTGTCTTGCCTTGGCTCGATGCGAGCCTTCGTCAACGACGTGAATTTTCCCTATCTCTTCGGCAAGTGCTTGTCCAGAGGCTACTGCTTTGTTTTAGGTATGCATTCCAGGCTCAAGGGAAGCTCTCCTGGGCCTGGAGCGTTGCTCTCTTCAACGGACCGATGTCGTAAGTCACCGGCCGCATCATCCCTGTTTGCCGTGGCCGGCTCTCCAGCCTTGTTTACGCTGTGGGAGAATGACTGAAAACACCGTCCAGCGACTCGCTCTCGCTTGGTCTCAATGGGAGAAGTTGGCTTCCTGGTCCGATGAGCATTTTATTCCCCCGCCAATTAACTGTTTGCCGTAACGCACTAGTCGCCCACATCAATGGCACGAGTAGGTCTTTGAGTGGAATCAGAAGGAGCGTTTCCACTTGTGGCTCTCGCCCCAAGAACAAATAGACCCCGATATCAGCCAGCCATTTGACGGCAAGCCCGCTTGCGGCCAGGCATTGAATATCTTGTGAGCCGAGGAGAAGTGCTGTGAGAAAGAATGGTGTCGGGTTTGCGATGAGTTCCGCTAGAAAGAAAAAGGGCGAAATACGCCGCCGCATCTGACCCCATCGTACGTGGCGATTTAAGAAGTGTTGCAGGCTGCATTGGCCAGTAGTGACCGTGAGTGGGTCTGCACAAAGCGCGACTTGATGGCCTAGCTTCCGAATTCTTGAGCCGAGGATATAGTCCTCTGCAAGGATATCTTGCACCGAGGCCAAGCCACCGGCGAGCTGAAGGGTAGAACGCCGCATCAACATTGACTTTCCAATAACGCAGGGATGACCTAGTCCCTGACTCAGGCAGATGGATGCAGCGACCCAGCTATTCAGATGGAGCTCCTCGAGGCGCGCGCCGATTGTTCTTCCTGGAGCTGCCGACAGAAGGCTGTGGACTAGCTCTGCTCCTGTCCGTTGCTGTACTATTTGCATCGACGCGAGGTAGTTTCTTTCTGGTCGAACATTCGAATCGGAAATGAGAATCCATTCATGACTCGCGGCTTGAACCATACGCCGTAGAAGGCGGACTTTGGGATTCAGACCGGACCCCCAATCACCGGTCAAGTACTGCACACTGCAGTTCTTCGCAAAAGCTGCAAGCTCTTTTGCCACTTGCAGCCCTGGATCTTCAGGATCCGCGCTGGCGAAGATGACTTCGTAGCCGGGGTGGTCTTGTTGCAAGATAGCTAGGAGGTTTTCTCGTAAGCCGTCATCTGCTCCTTTTAACGGCTTGAGGATCGTCAATGGAGGATAGGTTTGGCTGGAGAATGCGCTTCTTGTCAGTTTGCGCCAGAGAACTGTCATGTACGCGCTACTCAGGCTGACGAGCGCGATTAACCCACAACAAAGAAAGAAGATTGCTACCATTAACTATCTCCTAATACCCATAGTTAATGGCGTAATCACCGCGAGTTGTGTCGAGGCTTAGAAAACTGATCGCGCCTTTGGCGCATGTTCCGCTATTAAGAAAGAGCGAAGACCCTTGCTCTGCTATTACGGGTACGTGAGTATGTCCCGTCACCACAATATCTACTTTGCGCTGGGTTGCCTGATTCACTGCCCAACGACGGACCATGCACTTTTCAGTGTTCGACGTTCGAGCGCTCTCGATCTGGGCCAGGTAAGTATAGACGAGATCCATTCCCAAGCGCCGAATCCAAGCGCCGATCCAAACGCCTAACTCAACAAGTGGTCGAGCCGTACGGCAGAGGCTGTCGCCCTGGTGACCATGGCTGAAAAGGAGTCGAATACCGTCGACTTCTAGAGCATACTCTTCTGGAATCTTGTCTTGCTTACCCGCCACCAGATCGTGGTTTCCGTGCACGTAGAGGTAATTTTCCCTCTGAAAACGTTGGAAGATCTCTTGATGAGCCTCTTGGGTTCGACGTAATTCAGCGAGCTGTCCTGCAGGGGAGGGAGCGGTGAGTGTTTCCCAGATATCCCCGAGAAGAACGACTTTTTCAAAATTGTTCTCCAAATGCTGAAGGAATCGTAGAAACTCATTATCTTCGTGACCAAAGAGGTCGGTGGCGCCACCATCTCCTAGATGCAAGTCAGATATGACTGCCATTTTCATCCAACCCTCCTCTGTCCCCGAGCTATCATTGTACGGTCCCAATGATGCGGTACTGAAAAGGCGATCAGATGCTGAAATAGAAACGTCTGCGAAAATTTTGGAGACAGTGTAGCGTTCTAATGATGTGCTTTATGTAACAGATGATTCGTTTTCATTGAGTCTGGATGAGACCGAATGATCGAGTGCACGATGAAGTTCATTTTGACCCATGACTTCTTCAATGATGCGATAGAGACCGAACTTTGGCATGCGCATGTACCCAGTCCACGCTGCCCCGGCGAAGGTGCCATCCTTGAACATTTCAGATAGCCATTGGCCGGTGTGTTTTAGCTCCATTTGTTTTACCGCAGCTCCGGCATGGACTGCGAATCGTCGGTTGTAGCGCTCATGGCTACCGATGGGAGGAGCCAGGATGAGAGGGATACCGAGGGCGCCAAAGAAGCTGAGTTCGGAAGGCTTTGTCCATAAAACATCTGTATCTGCAAGTAATCGATTAAAGCGCCTGAAGTATTGTTCGTGGGAAGATGCTAAGAGGACGTCGACTTTTCCTGAGCTGAGTTCTTCCTCGAGCTGAGCCTGAGTGATTGCTTGTCGAAAACTCTGGGCGACTTCCTCTCGCAGACCTGCCACAAGGGTGAGCTTGAGCTTTCCTTTGCGAAGTTGATAGGCCAGACTCGGCAGAAATTGTTGGACCAATTCTGTTTGAGCTCCCGCGCCGCCTACTGCAAAGGTCAAGTGAGGCGGGGTGCTAGTTTGTTGGGGTAGCTTACCTAAAAAGTGACTGATTTCATCGCGACATTCTTTCAGGAAGACGCCACGGCGGTCGAGTGCGACTAAGCGTCTTCGTAGGTTTGCACGTAGCGTGCTCGCGCTCAGCCCTCCGACTAGTTCATCAGGTAAGGGGTAGCCGGTCATGATGATGCGATCACTTGATACCCCGTAGGCTTTGAGGCGTTTTCTCACGCGCATTGACGGCGCCAGGTAGGTAATTCTTCCTAAGCGAGGGTTGGCTGGTGCCCAGACTCGATTGACGTCTGAATCTGTGACAATGCAGTATATTTTTTCACAGCCGTGAATGT
>JAKVCH010000075.1 GCA_022447485.1 Polyangiaceae bacterium
CGCTGTCGAGTTTTTGACCGACCATTATTCGTCGAAAGAGGCTTGGGACGAGTTGGTTCGAGTCTTTGAGCGTCCCCTGGGTCAGGGGGGCAGTGATGAGGAGCGCTTGGGTGAGATGCTGCAGGTAGCCATGCTGCATTGGAAGAAGCGAGGCTCTGCACTCGATGCTGAGCCTTGGTTTGATCGAATTCGCAAAATCGCGCCGGCCCATGAAGGGGTCATTGATTTCTTTCGCGAACATAAAAAAGAATTGGGTGACGAAGCTGGTTTAGTTCAAATTCTCCAGGCCGCTGTCCGTGCCCTCCCTGATGATTCAGAGTTGGCTCAATACCTATCACTCGAAGTTGCCGACTTTGCAGAGACCCAGGCTTCTGCTCACAAGGCAATTGAAGAGCAAAAGGCACTTTATCATGCTGACCCAGAAAATCGCGAAGTACGGGAGGAGTTAAAGAAGCTCTACAAGCAAACCCAAGGGCACAACGCCCTGATCGATCTTTTGAGGCAGCAATTCGACCGTCTGGAGAAGGACGATTACGAAGGCCGTCTCGAGGTGCTTCGAGAACAGGCCTCCGTTTATCGAGAGTATATCAAGAGCGATACTGCTTTGGTCAATGTCCTCAATCAGATCGTTGATTTAGATGGCGTTCAGGATGAGCACGATGTCAAAGAAGTCCGAGAGCTAGTCGGGCTCTACGAAAGATTAGGTCGTCATCGTGATCTTTTAGCCAGCCAGAAACTTCTTGCTGAAATTGTTCCTGATGCGGAAGAAAAGAAGGTTCTCTATCGCCGGGTCGGCCGACGATGGCTGGAGCAGTTCTCGAATGTGCAGCACGCGATGGAGGCATTTGCCGCTCTGCATCAATTAGATGCGGAAGACCCGGAGGCGATTGAGCGCCTGGACGAACTCTATCGTAAACGACGCGCATGGAAGGAACTCTATGCCCTCTACGATGAGCAGCTCCAGAAAGCTGAGGGAATGCAACGAGTTCCCCTCCTGAAGGAGATGGCTCAGTTGGCTGCAGAGAGGCTCAGTCGCGTCGACGATGCTTTGGAGTTTTACCGGGAGATTCTAGCTCTTGACCCAACTCGCATGGACGTCATCGAGCGCATGGAGAAGCACGCTGATCGTTCGAAAAATTGGGAGATATTGGCCGAGGTACTTGAGTGCAAGTTGCAGCAGATGCCCGAAGATGAAAGTCGTCTGCCCGTGCTCCAAAAACTCGGAGGCGTTTACGCCGACCATTTGAAGGAGCTAGAGAAGGCAATTGGCACCTGGCGTCGCGTTCTTGCCGTTCAGCCTGGCCATGCTCGCGCCCTGCGAGTGCTACGTGATACCTTCCTCAAAGGGTTTCGTTTTGATGAGCTTGAGGAGCTTTATATTTCTCAGAACGATACCGAGGGTCTCGCCGAGGTCTTATCGACGGCGGCTGACCGCAGCAAAGACGCTGAGCATAAAGTCGACTTGAGCTATCGGGCTGCTCGCGTTTACGAAGAGCGTCTCGACCAACCCGTTCGAGCCATACGATCCTATGAACGTATTTTGACGGAGGTTCCGGAAGAAGTGCGGGCAATCGAGCGGCTTTTACCCCTCTACGAGCAAGAAGAGAAGTGGGCCAGGGTTCCTGCTTTATTAGAGACGCTTGCGCAATTAGTCGAAGACGTTGATGAGAAGATTGTTATTTACCGACGCCTCTCCTCCGTTGCGGAAACAAAACTATCTGACTGAAAAGGAGCCATTAAGTATGCTCGGGTTGCCTATGAGTTAGCCCCAAAGAAACAAGCAACTCTCGAGTTATTTGATTCGGTTTGCCGTTCTACCGGCGCTTGGAGCGAGATGGTGAGCGCGTTGAGTTCACGCTTGGACTCTCTGGGTGGTGTCGATGCAGAAGATCTTTCTGAAGAAGATCTTCAAGAAGCAAAATCAATTGCCTTGCGCGTAGCACGTCTCTTGGGCGAAGAGCTGGGTCAAGCTGATGAGGCCGTCGAACGATTGAAAGAGTTGGTGGCGATTGCACCACAAGATAAGCATATTCTTGAGGTTTTTGACGCGTTTTTGCGTCGTGAGAACCGAGCTGAAGACTTACGTTGGCTCTATGCGCAACGAGAAAAAGTTGCGGAAGAGGCCAGCGATATTGCCGCTATCTTGAATCATTGGGCTCGTTTTGAAGAATCAGTGAATGAGGATCACTCGATTGCCCTTGGTATTTACGCCCGAGCGCTCGAGGCAGAACCTGAGAATCTTGAGGCGCTCGATGCCCAAACACGGCTAGCTCTCGAAGCAGAAGATTATCGTCTTGCTGCCAAAGCTGTCACAGTTCATGCCGAGCTTTTGAGTGGTCGAGAGAGAGCGACCAAAGAAGCTCTCTTGGCTCGCCTCTATGGTGAAGAACTCGAAGAACCAGAGTTAGCTTTATTGGCTGCAAAAGAGGCTCTCGATAATGGTGCGGAGTCTGGTGAGGTCATCGCAGTATTACAGCGCCTGGTAGAAAATCCCGAAGTACGCGGTGAAGCCGCCCGTCTGCTCAGCGAGCTCTACAGTGCTGATGGGGATGGTCGAAAAGAAGCTGATGCGCTACGCGCACTCATCGCCGAGACCACTCAAGGTGCTGAGCAATTGGCTCTTTTCGAGAAACTCGCGTCTGTGTATCAGGAGAGTCTCGAAGAACCGGGCGGGGCCCTAGGCGTTATTCTTGAAGCTTTGAAGATTTACCCATCGGAATTGCGCCTTTGGGATCGCGGGAAGCTACTGGCCGAGACCGCAGAGCGGCCTTCGGAGATCGCTGAAAGCTACCGCGAAGCAATGAAGCTTGAGTTAGAGCCTAGCCTTGATTTGGAGCTTTCTCGTCGCGCGGCAGACCTTCATCAGACAACTCTTGGCGATGGGGAAGGAGCCGTCGTCTACTTACAAAAAGTTCTTGCACTCGAGCCTGAAGATGAGGCTGCTTTTGAGCGCTTAAAAGAGATATTGACCTCGGCCGAGCGTTGGCGAGAGCTCGAGGAGCTGTACGATAACGAAGTCCAGCGTCTAGACGATGACGCGCGTCGTATCGAGATGTTAGCAGAGGTGGCTTTGCTTGCCGAAGACATCATTGGCAATGCAGAATCGGCATTGGCTTATCATCAACGTATCTTAGAACTCGACTCAATCCATCCTGTGTCGTTGGAGGCGCTTGATCGGCTCTATAGCCGTTTAGAGAGAAAAGAAGAGCTCTTAGAGCTCTTAGGGCGTCGGGTTGAGGTAGCGGTGGCTGATGAGCTGGAATCTCTCTTGGTCCGCGCTGCTCAATTAGCCTACGAGCTAGGTCAATTTGAGGCATCCTTGGCTTCCACGATTCGCATTCTCCAAGAAAATAGCGGCAGTTATGACGCGCGGGATGTTGCTGAAAAACTCCTTCTTCAAAAGAACACCCGGGGCGAAGCTGCGACTATCCTTGAAAAAGTCTACGAAGAGAAAGACGAGATTAGAGAACTCGTGCGCGTCTTAGGCATTCGAGTGGAGGTTTTGCGCCCTCATGATGACGAGGCTTTTTCTGAGGAAACAGTGCACCATCGCGAAGATGAGCGTCGGGAGCTCTTGCGCCGGATTGCCACCCTGAGGGATGACCGCTTGCATGATGATGAGGGCTCTTTCGATGTATTTGCTGAGTTAACGCCTCTCGATCCTGTCGATACGGAACTTAGAGAGCGGCTGATGGAGTCAGGGCGTCGCTTGGGTCGCAATGAGCGTGTGGTCGAGGTCTTGAAAGAGACGGCGCAGGCTGCGGAAGAGACTTCGCTCACTGCCGAAATATTGCTCGATGCTGCGAATATCGAGAACACCATTCTGGAGCAGTCCGCGGCTGCTGAGTCTACTTGGCGCCAGGTGTTGAGGATGAGTGATAATGAGCCTGAGTGCGCCCTTCGCGCCGCCAAGGAATTAGAGCAAGCTCTATCTACTGCTAATCGCTATCAAGAGTTAGTGCAGGTTTTGCGCGAGCAGATTCCGCTTGAGCAAGACTACGATCGGAAAGCAGCCCTCTGGGCTCGTATTGCTCAATTATCAGCGGAATTTCTTCAAGATCCTGAGGGTGCGATTGGAGCTTGGGAGGCCCGTTGGCAAGACAACCCAGATGATGCTCTGGCCCTGGAGCAGCTATCGACCCTGTATGCTCAGGTCGGTCGTTATGAAGACTTGGCGCAGGTCTTAGAACAACGGCGAGACGCGGCCGTACAAGATACCGAGCGCTATGCGCTGAGTCGGCAATTGGCAGAAGTCCAAGAGACAAAGCTCGACCAGCACCAGCGAGCAATTGAATCGTACCAGGTCTTACTCGATGAGATGGGCCCAACCTCAGATGTCTTGACAGCTTTGTCGAGACTCTATCTTGCAGCCCAGCGTTGGGAGGACCTCGCTGATGTTCTGGAGCGGCAGAGTGACCATACAGAAGATGAAGAGCTACGCCTAACGGCTCTGGCTGAATTGGGTCGCACCCGTGCCCAGAGGCTCTCCGATGTGCCCGGTGCATTGGATGCGTGGCGTCGCGCTTTGTCGTTTAACTCGGCACATGAGGCCAGTCGCGAGGCGTTGAAAGAGCTCTTGCAGCATGAAGATAGCATTGCCCGTTTGGAGGCCGCTGAAGTGCTGCAGCCGATTTTTGAGGCAGATGCCAATCATGAAGAATTGCTTGGTGTCCTGGAGGTACAAGCGAGTGCCTCCGATGACCCCGGGTTTAAGGCAGAGCGGTTTGAGCTAGCGATGCATATCGCTGAAGATGAGCTTCAAAACTCAGGCCGGGCTTTGGACTTTGCCGTGCGGGGTATTATTGAGGCATCTGCTAGTGGCGAAATTCAAGACTGGCTGGGGGCTCTTGAGCGTTTGGCCGAGGCCAGCGACGGACGGCAAAAGCAAGTAGATGCTCTGGAGCAAGCGGTTGATGAACTCTTTGATTCCGATCTGCAATTGAGAGTGATTTCTCGCGTTGCCGAGATTAAGGCTGAAGAGCTCCAGGATCGCAAAGGCGCGATTGCTGCTTACGAGAAAGCCTTGGAGTTCAGCGGCGACGATAGGGACGTGCTCTCGTCAGTCGCCGAATTGTATAGGGCTGAATCGGCGTGGGAGGAGCTGCTTTCTGCCCTGCAGAAGCTGGAAGATATTGCCGAGTCGGAGCTGGAACGAAAAGAAGTAGCTTATCGTAAGGCGGAGCTTTTGGCTTTGACGATGAAGCAGGTTGATGCCGCAATCGAGGCCTATGAATCGATTGTTGATATTGCTTTGGAAGAGAAGGCTCTTCTCGGCTTGGAAGCTCTGTACGGCGAAGCGGAGCGCTATGATGACCTGGCTAGCTTGATTCAACGCCAAATTGACGAAGAAGTGAGCGACGTGCCCAACCTGCGGGTGAAGTTAGCTCGCGTTCAGGCTTTCTCCCTGCTCGACATTGAGCGAGCTATCGATGAGGTCGAGCAGGCTCTTCAAGAAGATACTCAGCACGAACTGTCTGTGGCCCTTTTAGAAGAGCTAAGGGGAAGGGTCGAAGAGGCGTACCTACGGGGGCGTATCGCCGCATTGCTCGAGCCCGTGTACATGGCTCGCGCTGACTACGATAAGGTTTTGAGTGCTTTGGAGTTACGCTTATCCTCGATCGATTCTCCTGACGAAAAGAAGGAGCTCGTAGCGAGAATTGCTCAGCTACACGAAGAGCAAAGAGAAGACTACCTAGCGGCGCTGGAGATAACTGCGACTCTTCTTGATGATGACCTACATGACTCGTCTGTGAATGGCGAGTTGGAGCGCTTGGCTGGCGTCGCCTCGGCAGAGTTACGCTTGGCCGAAATTCTTGCTGAGCGCCTACTTCCCTTAGATGATGACGATGAGGTAACGGCGGCTCTTTGTCGCCGGGCAGGAACAATCTTTGTCGAGCAGGAGCGCAAGAAAGAGGCCCTGCCTCTATTACAACGAGCTCTTCAGTTTGAGCCAGAAAGTGCCGAGCTCTTTGATGCAGTTGATCAGTTGCTGATTGCCATTGGAACTCCAGAGCAGCGCGTGGCTCTCTATCGGGATGGTCTCGACCATCGCTATGATCCTGATGAGCAACTGCGCATGCAGCAGGTGATTGCCTTCATCGAAGAAAAGCAACTCGGTAATGTGGCCGGAGCGGTCGCCGCGCACTTGGCTGCCTTGGAAGCGGATGGGACGAATGATGATTCATTTACCGCCTTAGCTCGGCTCTACCGAGCTGCTGAGTCTTGGGCTGAGCTCGCGGAGCTCTATGAAAATCGAGCTCAAGCTCTACCTCCTTTTGACGCTGCTCCTTATCGCCTTGAATTAGCCGAGCTTCTCGAAGAAAAGCTGGAGCAGCCAGAGGCTGCTTTGGAGCAGCTTGAAGACCTAGTGCGCGATGTGCCCGATAACGGGGAGGCGATAGCAAAAATTGAGTCGTTCCGCGCTCATGAGGACTTACGGGCACGGGTGGTCGATATTTTACGACCGCTTTTTGAGGCGAATGACGATTGGCGCAAGTTAATTGCGCTCAATGAGGATCGCTATCTTCTAGCAAATGACGATGCCGACAAGGTGGTCGTCTTGAGAGAAACTGCGGAATTGTGGGAGAATCGCGGGGACGATCTCGGTCGAGCTCGTCGCGCTCTCTCGAATGCATTTCGTTTAGAACCTGATTCTTCCGACCTGCGTCTTGATATTGAGCGCATGGTCGTCGTGACCGAAGAGTGGGCAGAGCTGGCGGCCCTTTATGAAGATGTTTTAGGCGAGCACGATGACTTAGCCGAAAAGCGGGAATTAGTGTCTCGCTTAGCGGAGCTGAAAGATGAAAAGCTCGATGACCCTCGCGGGGCGTTAGGGCGCTACACTGAGCTTCATGCCCTGGAGCCTTCAGAGCTCGAGCCTCTCTTCGCAATGGTTCGCTTGGCCACTCTCCTCGGTGATTGGTCAGCCCTCGAATTTGCTTTGGTGGCGCAAGCAGAAGTCTCCTATGATGACTTTGAGAGGGTGCGCGTTTATCGGCGTTTGGGCCTTTTGCGCTTACGGACTCTGGAAAACCGCGACGGAGCGGTTGCGGCTTTCGAGAGCGCATTTGAGGCCAATGAGCAGGATCCAGAGGTTACAGATCAGCTGATCGATTTGTATGAGGAGTCCAACGATGCGGAACGTCTCGTTGACCTCTATGCAGCTCGCATCGCTGGGGGAGACCTGACGGAGGAAGAACGATTTGACCTTTCCTTGAAGTCGGCGGCTCGGTTTGAGACAGATCTCAAGGACCTGCCTCGAGCCATCGAGGCTTTGAATGAGGCGCTTCTGAGCCGTCCTGATGATGCGAGCGTCCTGAATGAGCTAAGAAGACTTTTCACCGAGGAGGAGCTTTGGTCGGAGCTTCTGGAGAATCTTCGCTTGCAGGCTGGTTTGGCGGAAGATGCAGCCCAGCGCCTTGAATTACGGCGTCAGGTGGCGTCTGTCTTAGCGGAGAAGATGGAGTCTTACGAAGAGGCTTTAGAGGCTTTGGGGACTATCCTCGACGAGTATCCAGATGATAGCCCAGCTATTGATGCTGTGTTTGGACTAGTAGAAGGAGAAGACCATCTGAAGCTTCAAGCCGCTGACTTATTGGTCCCGGCTTTACGGCAAGTGGAGCTTCCCAAGAGGTTGGTTGCTGCTTATCGCTTGAGGTTAGATGCGGAACAGGATCCAGTTATTCGTCTTGAGACTCTCAGGGCGATGGCAGAAGTTCAGGAGAGCGATCTTCAAGATAACCAGGCGGCGTTTGATTCTCTGGCTCTCGCTCTCAGTGAGAGCACTGAGCCCTCCGACTTGGGCGACGAATTGAAGAGACTGGGTGCCTCCCTTGAAAATTGGTCGGCACTGGCACAGACATTTGAAACTAAGGCGGCTGATGTGTACGAGCCGGAATTCGCCCAACAACTCTGGGTCGATGCGGGGCGGCTACGGGAGGAAAAGTTGAAGGACTATCCTCAAGCGATAGAGGATTATCGAGCGGCGACGGAGCAGGTGGGCGATCACCTCGAATTGCTCGACGCTCTCGACCGACTCTCAACATTAGTGGGCGATACAGCAGCTGTTGTGGAATTATTAGAGAGACGCATGCCTCTAGCCGAGACAGATGTCGACCGAGCGAAACTTTATACTCGCCAGGGTCAACTGCAGTTAGAGGAACAAGCAGAGCCTGCGGAGGCTCTGGTTTCACTCCGACAGGCTTTGGAGTTAGATCCGAGCAATGAGGAAGCAAGCTCATTTTTGAAGAAGATTTTGGAGCTCGATGGGCACTTTGACGAGAGCTTTGATATTCTCGATGGTGTGTATCGGCAACGTTCGAGCGGCGCTGAATTAGCTGAACTACACCAACTTCGCGTAGCGAGAGCTTCGAATCCTGAAGATAGAGTGGAGATGCGTCGAGTGTTGGCCCAAGTTCTCGAAGAAGAATGCCAAGATGCCTTGGCTGCCCAAAAGTGTCTTCAAGAAGCGGTTGCCGAGCTGCCAAGCGATAGCGGTTTGCAGGATGAATTGGAGCGAATCTTGCCGATCACTGAGCAGTGGTCATTGGCTGCAGAGGCCCTTTTGAATGCAGTGAAAGCCGCTGAGGAGATCGCTGAAGAAGATGCACGTTCCTTAGGACTTCGAGCGGCAGAGTGGCAGAGAGATCGGGCTGGAGACCGAGCGGGAGCAGAACGAGCCTTCGCCGTTGCGCTCAACTTCGCGAAAAAGCTCGAAGACAACTACTCTCAGGATGAAATACTCCAGCAGATGGAGGCTCTACAAAGCGACGAGGGTCGTGAGGCTGACTTACTCAAGACGCTCTGCGCTCGAGTTGAGGTGATTGATGAGGTGGGGGTGCAGTTAGAGCTACTCCAGAGAGCCCAAGAAATAGCCCTCGGATTAGGGCAAGCTGACAGGGCCGAAGAAATCATCCGCCAAGCTTTAGAGCTTGAGCCCGAAGAAGAGTGGGCCCTCTTTTCGCTCTTCCGACTGCGTAAAGAAGCCGGTGATTCTGAGGAGACCTATCAATTATTACTTCAATTGCAGGAGATGAGTCATGATGTTGATCGCCAGCGAGAGTTGAAGATCGAAGCGGCCGGTTTAGCCGTGGGGCCGTTAGAGAAGCTCGAAGAGGGCATAGAAATTCTCGAAGAACTCTACGCTGAGGAGCCAAGTGCTGCGATTAGTGACTATTTGAGACAGGCTTACGTGAAGGCCGAAGACTGGACCAAGCTTTCCGAACTATTGGACCGTCTTGTCCAGTCCGCCGATTCTGAAGAGGAGCGAGCTACGTACTTGGTTGAGCGAGCTGAGCTTTTGCTCCAGCGTTTCGAGCAAGCGTCAGAAGCAAGTGAGCTTTTAGAGAGTATCGTTTCTGTTGACCCTGTCCATGGCCAAGCGCTCGCGTTGCTCAATTCGATTTATGAAGACGAGAAGAACTACGACGCATTGGGCCAATTACTCGAAGGTCAAATCAAAGTAGCTTTGGATAAGGGCGCCACAGAAGATGCCCTGGAACTTTTGGAATCCTTAGGTTCTTTGAAGAAGGAGAAGGCCGGTGATTTGGTCGGCGCGATCTCCGTGGGCCAGCGGCTGATCGAGTTGAGTCGTACGTTGGAAAATCAAGAAAAACTCTTAGCTCTCTACCTTGAGGCAGAGGACCGACAGAGTGCGGCAAGGTTGTTGGAAGAAATTGTCGAGGACCTCGAAGATGAAGCGGCTGTGCCGCGCTTATTGGAATTGGCAGAGCTTTATAAGGAACAGGAAGATCTCGATGGGGCATTGCGCTCCTTAGAGCGAGGTCTAGCGGCATCGGGTGATGACGCTGAGTTGCGAGAACGGCTTCGGGAAGAGTACCTGAAAGCCGAGCGCTATGAGCCTGTTGTAGACATGATTCTGGCAGACGCAGAAGCTACAAATGAAGTTGCAGATAAAGTTGCAATTTACCGTGAAGCAGCTGCATTGATTCAGTCGAAGTTGGGAGATGCTTTGCGCGTTGCCGAGACTCTTGGAAAGGCAGCCGAGCTCGCCCCTGACGACCGCGAACTACTCTTGGAACTCTGCGATGCTTACAGTGCCTCGAATCGAGGCGATGAGGCGGTGTCGGTATTGGAGCAGATAGTCTCGACGTATGCGGGGAAGCGAAGCAAAGAGCTGGGAGAGATACATCGACGACTGGCGACCGCCTACTTGTCTCAAGAGAATATGGAGCGCGCCTTGCAGGAGTTGGATCGAGCCTTTCGTATCGAACCTGGTAATATTCGGGTATTGAAACAGCTCGGTGAAGTGGCGATGCAGACCGGCGACATGAAGAAGGCGCAGCAAATGTTCCGGGCGCTTCTCTTGCAGAAGCTCGACGCGAATGCACCAATCAGCAAGGCGTTGGTGTTCTTACGCTTGGGTCAAATCTCCCAGCAGCTCGGTGAAGGAGCAAAGGCCAAGCAAATGTACGAACGAGCGCTTCAACAAGATGCAGAGCTCGAAGAAGCGCGCGCTGGCCTCGCTAGCCTCTAGTCACTAGTAGCAGGGTTACAGTTGACGGGAGACTCTTTGTGCTCTCCCCGTCGGCCGTGCTCTCGCCGTCGGCTGTGCTCTGGCCGTCAGCTGTGCTCTCGCGGTCGGCTGTTCTCTGGCCGTCAGCTGTGCTCTCGCGGTCGGCGGCCCTGACTTGCCTCTGACGAAGTTGCCTCTGACGCAGTTCCCTTTGCCCCTCCTAACGGACGGGACTCGGCAGCTCGCGACCGAGGTGACGGAGAACTTGTTTGAGGTCACCCCAGACTTCTTTCTTTGCGGAAGGAGCCTTCACCAAATAGGCTGGATGATAGGTGGGCATCACCGCCAGCCCTTTGTAGAGGCGGAATCTCCCACGCAGCCGACTGATTGGCATGGCTGTG
>JAKVCH010000076.1 GCA_022447485.1 Polyangiaceae bacterium
AGTGGCTAGCTGTTGGGAGCCGATGGCTTCTGCCACCTGTTGAATCGCTTCTTTCTTCGCCTCTGCTACTGCGCGAATCGCATCTGCTTCACCGAGAGCGCGGCGTACTTGAGCTTCTTTCTCGCCATCTGAAAGGTTAATTTGCTCTTGGCGTTGTCCCTCGGAGCGAGCAATGCGCGCCTGCTTGTCGCCTTCCGCTTCGAGCACCTTGGCGCGGCGTTCACGCTCGGCCTGCATCTGCTTCTCCATGGCCTGCTGAATATCGTGGGGTGGCGTAATATTTTTGAGCTCGACTCGATTGACCTTTGTGCCCCATTTATCTGTCGCATCGTCGAGAATCAGCTTGAGCTTGCCATTGATCGTATCGCGAGAGCCGAGGGTTTCGTCGAGGTCCATCTCACCAATCACGTTTCGCAATGAGGTCTGAGCGAGCTGGCTGACCGCCAGGGGGAGGTTGGCAATTTCGTAGGCCGCTTTCACTGGGTCGACGACCTGGATGTAGAGTAGAGCGTCAATGTTGATCGACACGTTATCTTTTGTGATTACCGCTTGCTCGGGAACGTCGAGAACGGCTTCACGTAGGTCGAGTCGGCTAGTCTTTCGCGTGCCGCGGTCTGTGAGCCAAATGACTTCGCGAGGTGAATCGAAAAGAGGGATGACGAAATTGAGACCGCCCATCATGGTTTGCCGATAGCGTCCGAGACGTTCCACAATCATGGCTTGACTTTGCTGCACGACGTAAATGCTTTTCAAGAAGAAGAAGAAAAGTGCGCCAATGAGGATGAGTAAAAATATTAACATGGGGGATTCCTAGAATTGAACGATGTTGAATAAGAAAAATGAGGCGGGCTGCGTTAGGGGTCGATTCTTTCGACATGCACCTGGTTGCCTTCGAGCTTTGTAATCACGACTTTCGAGCCTGCAGGAATTGCTTCTTGCGCTTGTGCTCGCCAGGTATCTCCGTAGAGCTTGATGTAGGCGGCTTCTTTGTGGGGTCCGAGATCGTCAATCGCCACAGCCACCTTGCCAATCATACCGTCAGCAGCCGTGTGGACTCGATGGTGATCCATGCGTGGCCAAACGAATTTCCAAAAAGCGAGATAATTGGCCACCAAGGAGAGTAGGCTGATGAAGACAATTTCGAGGGAGTTCGATGCCAAGGGGGCAAGTAATGCCGCCATGCAAAAAGCCGTCCCGGCCGGTAGGGTCACAAAGCCGGTGACAAAAATCTCAAGGACTAAGAAGAACACACCGAGGAGCCCTAAGATGATTGGTGGCGAGAAAAAGTTTTCCATATCCTCTCATCACGCTCGCTAGAACTCTCTCCGCGGTCAAGCCCCTCTCTCCTCCTCAGGGTTCTTCGATGGAATCGCCGTCTGAGTTTTGCTGGGAGCCTGAGAGTTGGAGACTCCCTGGGCTGGCGTTACTCAATCGAACCGTCAACTAAGCGTGGTTCGCAGGGATCTCGCTCTTCTTCTGGGAGAGGTGGCTCACCGTTCTTTTCCCGCCTCTTCTGCTCCTTTTCACGCTT
Organism: Polyangiaceae bacterium; assembly: GCA_022447485.1. Classification (GTDB taxonomy): domain Bacteria; phylum Myxococcota_A; class Polyangia; order Polyangiales; family Polyangiaceae; genus NIC37A-2. The sequence continues at coordinate 1,532 of JAKVCH010000076.1, forward strand.
TTTCTCCCTCTTTTCCTCGTCTTTCTTGGCTTCTTCCGTGTCTTCGTCAGTGGGACACAGGTGCTTTGATTGCCTTTCGTTGTCTTGGGACATCCAAACTTTCGCACCCAGGGCACTTTTATCGCAGCCGGTTGCGAGAAGGACGAAGAACAAGGCAGTCATTGTGTGACAAGAGCGCATGATACAGTCAGCCTATCAGATGGGGGTGCGAGCTAACAAGAATCCCGCATGCTTTCCAGCCAGAGCTTGATTTCAATAGGTACATCATCAAGCTCGATTCAAGCCTTTAGTTAGGATACCGCTCGCTGCGCTTAGAGTTTGTTGAGCGCGATCAATACCATGCGTCTCAAGGGCTCAGCGGCGCCCCAAAGCAATTGGTCGCCGACGGTATAGACGCTCAGGTACTCGGGGCCGAGCTTCATTTTTCGGACGCGGCCCACCGGAATGGTGAGAGTTCCAGAACATGCGGCTGGCGAGAGTCGCTGCAGGGTATCGGCCTTGTTATTCGCTACAAAGTCGACCCATTCGTTACCGGCTCTAAGAGTGGCTTCAATTTCGTCCAGAGGAATATCCCTCTTGAGTTTAATTGTCAGAGCCTGAGAGTGACTTCGCATGGCACCAATGCGAACGCAGGTGCCATCGACAGGAATGCTGGAATGGAGGCCGAGAATTTTGTTGGTCTCTACCATGCCTTTCCATTCTTCTCGGGTCTGGCCTTCTTCCACGAGTTTATCAATCCAAGGAATCAGGCTGCCGGCGAGGGCTGCGCCAAATTCATCTTGAGGAAATTGGTCGGCTTGCATGACGCCCTGCACTTCGCGATCGAGATCGAGGATTGCGGCGCGGGGATCATCGGCAGTTTTACATGCTCCGAGGGCGCGCATCTGCAAAACGAGTTCCCGCATATTGCGTGCTCCAGCGCCAGATGCCGCTTGATAGGTAGAGGCATTCACCCATTCAACCCAGCCCTTGTCGAAGAGTGAGCCGATGGCCATGAGCATCAGACTCACGGTGCAATTACCGCCGATGAAGTCTTTGGTGCCGGCTGCCAGAGCTTGATCGATATTCTTGCGATTGACAGGATCGAGGATGATCACTGCGTCCTGTGCCATGCGCAAGGTAGAGGCAGCATCGATCCAGAGGCCAGACCAACCGGAGCTGCGCAAGGGGCTGTGAACCGCGGTGGTGTAGTCACCACCCTGACAGGAGACGATCATGTCCATCTCTGCGAGTGCCGCGATATCGTTGGCGTCTCGAAGAGGCGCTTTGCCCTTGCCTACGTCGGGCCCGTCTTGCCCAGCTTGGGAGGTCGAAAAGAAGACCGGATCGAATGATGCGAAATCGTTTTCGGCTTTCATGCGCTCCAAGAGCACGGAGCCGACCATGCCTCGCCAACCTACTATACCTACAGTCGTCATGGGGACAGAAGTCAATCAGAGGATCGGAGCTTGCGCAAATATGAAATGGCAAAAGTGTGGCTGGAGAGCTCTTCTGCGGAGCCGATTCCAATGGCATTGCCGTTTATGGGCCTGGAGTAGCCGTCTAGGTTGGACGCTTCCCCACAGATCGTGCACTCTAGCTGGCGAACTATGACCATTTCTTTCGAAGAGCTCTCCGATTCCTATGAATGCATCTTTTTCGACGCCTTTGGGGTGCTCAAGAGCTCTGCGGGGATTTACGACGGAGTTTTGGACTGTTTAGAAGCCTTGAAAGGCCGAGGAAAAGATATTTATGTGGTGACCAACGACGCTAGTAAGTCTCCTGACGCCATGATGGCCACTTATACCCCGGCGGGGGCCGCCCCCATTTTTGAAGTAGATGAGATCATCACCTCTGGTCTATTGGCGACGGAATACCTCAAGAATAAGGTGCGCAGTGGGCATGTGGCCTACTTAGGAAAAGAGGCTTCTGCTCATTATATTGAGCGAGCCGGCTTGGAAGCTGTGCCAGTCGGGCTAGAGCTCGAAAGTTTGCAGCCGAAGGCTCTCGTGCTCCTCGACGATGAAGGCTTCGATTGGTTTGAGCAAATCAATCAAGCCATGAACTTGGTGCGCTCGCATAATATGCCGGTGATCGTGGCCAATACAGATATTACCTACCCGTCGAAGGCCCAAGAGGTCGGCATTGCGATTGGGGGATTGGCCTCGCTTTTGGAAGTAGCTCTGGGGCGACAATTTACTCGATTTGGAAAACCGGATCCGATGATATTTAACTATGCTTTCGAGCGGGCTCGAGCCCGACGACCTAGCTTAGAAAAGAAAGATGTGTTGATGGTGGGCGATACCCTCAGCACCGATATCCATGGTGGCAATAAGTATGGGCTCGATACAGCCTTGGTGCTTTCGGGGAATACCCTAGCGAGCCAATATGATTCGTTGATGAAGGCTCAGGGTATTGTTCCGAATTATGTTTGCGAATCGATTTTGACTTGAACTCTTTATTGCAGAGCGACTCTTTCGCCGCTTACTTGCGCACGGCGCGCAAGAGTTGATGAAAGTCGGTTGCTTCGAGGGCGGGGAAGTAGTCATGCAGAGCTTCGCGCTGGAGTCGGTGGCAAAATTCGGGTCGGAAAAAGTGCTCTCCTTGACGCAGCACGTAGTTGAGGATGAAGAATCGATAAACCTCTTTGAGGAAGAGGATTTCTTCGTCAGCGAGAGGGTTGACGCGATCGTAGGCGCGTAAGAATTCGATGAAGCGTTCCTCAAAGTAAGGCGCGACTGTGTAGCTGAACTGAGCCTGGTCACCCTCACTACGAACAACTCGTGCACAGAAATGAAAGTCGAGAACCCGTGGTTCGACCCGAAACCAATCGTAATCCCAGCGAGAGAAAAATTTAAAACCCTGTTCTTCGAGGCCGACGGAAAAGTTCCCGATATTCCAATCGATGAGAACAGGTAATTTCAGTAGCTGGTGGTACCCCAACTTTTCAGCTTGAATTAAAAATGTATCGCATTGGGTGCGCACGATAGACTCTGCCTCTTTGCTGAAGTTGCGCTCTTCCCTCCAGGACTGATTACCAATCGCATCATAGAGAGCTGCAATGTCTGAGCCGAGGGACTTCCAACTAGTATTGAGCAAAGGGGCGACTGTTGCAGAGGCTTGATGAAAGCTCGCCATTTCTGTGCCCAAGGCAGAGACCTGATCTGGATTGAGTCGTTGGGGAAGAAAGTCGTAAAACTGGGTCTTTTCGTAAAAGACGACCCAGATATTGCCTTCTCGCCAGGTGAAGACCTCATGGTCCTTTTGCAGCATGCCTGCCAAAAATGATCGAAATCGAGAGTTCGCCAGACGCCGAATCCACTGCTGGATGATGCGATGATCCTGTCGAAAATGAACGTAAGAACCATAGGTCGAGGTTTTCGCAACAATTTCAAACCCAGTGTTGAGCTTGATCAAGTAGACGCGATTGGTGGAAACGTCTGCACTGATCTCTTGGATGGTGCTGATAGTGCGCGGGTCGCCGTAGTCGTTCCATGCGCGCTGAATTAGTTGCGGGAATTCGAGATCTGTTGGGGTCCAAGTGGGTCGCGCAACCATAGAGCAATCCTACTCTAAAATAGGCCGCGGCGCAGGCTTTGGGCTGGGAAGAGGCGTGAGCATTCTACCGCCATGTTTTCTGGGAAAAGAGGGGCTTGTGAGAAAATAAAAAAAGGATACCCGAAGGTATCCTTTTTTTGCCTGGAACTCTTTTGAGTTTCCTGGTGATTCGACAGTGCTCGGCGTTTCATCAACGCCGCGCTGCCGAAGTCGACTCAGACTGAGTAGTACATTTCGAACTCTACAGGAGAGGTCGTCATGCGAAGCTTGGTGACTTCTTCCATCTTGAGAGCGATGTAGGCGTCGATCATGTCGTCGTCCATGACGCCACCAGCCTTGAGGAACTCACGGTCCTTGTCGAGAGCGTCGAGAGCGATGTCGAGAGAAGACGCAACGGTTGGCATCTTTGCCTCTTCTTCTGGGCTGAGCTCGTAGAGATCTTCATCACCAGGGCTACCTGGGTCGATCTTGTTCTTGATGCCGTCGATACCAGCCATCATCATTGCGACGAAAGCGAGGTAAGGGTTAGCGGTTGAGTCAGGGAAGCGAACCTCGATGCGCTTTGCCTTGGGGCTAGACACGAATGGAATTCGAATCGAAGCCGAACGGTTTCGCGCAGAGTAGGTGAGGATGGTTGGTGCCTCAAAGCCTGGAACCAGACGCTTGTAGCTGTTGGTTGAAGCGTTCGCGAAGGCGTTGATCGCCCGAGCGTGCTTAATGATTCCGCCGATGTAATGGAGAGCGGTTTCGCTCAGGCCGCCGTAGACGTCACCGTGGAAGATATTCGTTCCATCTTTGACGAGAGACTGGTGCACGTGCATGCCGTTGCCGTTGTCGCCAACAAGTGGCTTAGGCATAAAGGTTGCGGTCTTGCCAGCGTTATTTGCCTCGTTCAAAACGATGTACTTGAGCTTCTGAACCTGGTCAGCTTTTTCTACAAGCCTACCGACGCCAACACCAATTTCGCACTGACCGGCAGTCGCTACTTCGTGGTGATGTACTTCGGCAACCATGCCCATGGCTTTAATTGCAGCGCACATATCTGCGCGAAGGTCAGAGAGGCTATCGATAGGTGGAACTGGGAAGTAACCGCCCTTCACGCCGGGAGCGTGTCCGGTGCCATCTTCGCCTGTGCTCCAAGCCGCTTCCTTGCTGTTGATCTGGAAGAACTGGCCGCCCATCTCGTTGGAGTAAGCAACTGAATCGAAGACGAAGAATTCGTTCTCAGGGCCAAAGTAAGCGCTGTCGGCAATTCCGGTTGAGTTCAGGTACTCAAGAGCGCGCTTTGCGCAAGAGCGTGGGCAGCGGATGTAGCCCTTCATGTCGTCAGGCTCAATCACGTCACAGCTAATGTTGAGCTGCTTGTGCTTTGAGTAGAGATCGATTGTTGCCGTCTCGAGGTCTGGCATGAGGATCATGTCTGACTTGTTGATCGTCTTCCAGCCAGCAATTGATGAACCGTCGAACATTTTGCCGTCTGCGAAGAACGACTCGTCGACCTGGCTCACGGGGCTGGTCACGTGCTGCTCTTTACCTTTGGTATCTGTAAACCGAAGGTCAACGAACTTGACGCCTTCATCTTTGATTAATTTAAGAATGTCAGCTGCGGTGGTCATCTCTAACTCCTGTGGGGATTCATGGTCTGCGCCTGGCTTGAACTAGGTTGCTGTCAGACCCCGGTAACGTCATGCCACCAGGGGAATACCAAGCGCGGTGATTTTAATCGGTGCAGCCTCGATTTGCTGCACGCCGATGTCAGATACCGCGACTTTGTTTCCGAAAGATTTCCTTGTTTCGGAATGCTGGCGGAAGGCGAGAGTTTCTCCAACACAGACGCTGAAAGCTACCAAAATGATTCAACTTATAGAATCTTCTTCTTTTTCTTGCGAAGCTGTTTTGGACGGGCGGGTAGCGCTTTCTGGATGCCCTTTTTTACTGAGAGCAGCCCCTCGAGGCTGCCCGAAAATCGGCCTCTAGGCCGAAGGGGGCTTGTTGGAGCCGAAAGTAGAAGGGCTCCGAAGTTCCTAGGGGCAGCTTTCCTGAGGGATAAATACTTTTTGCTCACTCAGAGGCGCAATGTCGTAGCCGGCAGAAATATCGCCGTTGGCCTCACGTTCCTCTAATCTCCATAACTCGAAGGCGTTATTCACTCGATAGAGCTCCTCATCGCTCTTGCAGTAGTCCAAAGCGCTTGAGGCACCGGTGATATTGACTTCGCCGAATTCTTTGAGGCCGAGGATTATTTTTTCCATTTCGAGGGCGCTCAATGTAATGGCTTGGCATTCACCAGCAGAGAATTCTCCCGGACATTCCTGCTCTGCAATACTTGCCCATGAGCTAGAGCTCATATGTCTGAGGGCATCTGCAAGATGCTGGGCCCGAACAGGTACATTGCGCAATCTATTTTCTAAGGCAGCGATGATGCCCAGCCAGGCGCTATCGTAGGCATTGGCCGTGAATGAATGAAGAGCAGGCTCCGTGTCGTAGGCTGCGCTGAAGGCTGCACTGAATAGTCGATAGGCTGTTGTGTCGGGGGGAGCCGCGATTCTGGAGCCGAGGATTCGATCGAAATTGCCCGGTGATGCGTCATTGGCCGAGTCGCCACTAGCCGCGCCGTCACTAAAGAAGACTTCTTTTCCTCGGAGGGAATCCAGGCTGAGCATTTGATCCATCATGGCTTCGATTTGCCCCTCTTGGCCCCCCATGAAGAAGACAAGCTCGGCCGCTTCAAGAGCTCTTTCTCCCTCGATAGAAACGAGTGCTCGAATCACGGCTTCTAAGTTGTCTGTCTTGGCGTCGAAAGAAACGCCGCAATCAACGCAGGGTATTTGACTAATCTCCTTCAGGCCATCGAAGAGGCCTTGTCCGTAAGCAGTGTCTTCGTAGAAAACCGCATAGGGCTTTTCTGTGGCGTCGGCATAAGCTTTCATGGCGTAGACTTGGGCATCGTCCATGTAGGCGGTTCGCCACAGCATCCCTGGTTGAAGCGTGTCTGCGCTAGTGAGGGCAACACTGGTCGCACTGGGGCTGATGATCACGGCATCTGATTCAGGGTTTCCATTTTCGTCGAAATTGATTAATTCATGAGTTGCGAGAGAAGCGGCAGAGGATGCCGGGCCGAGGAGTAGAGGGCTGCCGACTTTCTCAACCAGGTATTCACCTAAGCGCGCGATCTCTGCTCGATCTCCGTCGTGATCACACTGGACAAGGCCAAAGCGTAGCCCGTCAATCTCAGGATAGTTGGCTTCTAGGTCAGCGAGGCTGCGGTTGGCAGAGTCAATCGCTAAGATAATCGCGTCTTGGCGCGCGCCTTCTTTTCCGGAGTCGGCAAGTAAACTGCCAAAGACGACATAGTCTTTGTATTTCTCTGGGTTTTGCAAAAGTCCGTCGGGATATTGATCGTGACAAGTCGCCTCGGCAGCGGCTGGCTCGCAGAGGCCTTGGTCGTTGCACAAATAGCCTGGCCCAAAAGTCTCCCTGCAAACTTCGTTGCTCGGGCAATCGTCGTTGGGACGAATCGAGGAGCATGCGAGGCTAATCAGCGCCGTGCTGCTCCAGAGGAGGCGGCAAGTGACGGAAACCAAAGACTTTGAAGAAAAAATCGTCATTAAAATTCTCCCCGTAGGTCGAGGGTCCCCCAACCGACTCCAAGCTCCAATTTCTCTTGGCTTGGCGTGGAAATCACGATTAAGTACGTTCCAAGCCCCGCCGCTAAGGCGCCGAAGGCAAGAAGCGAGTAGCCCGTAATGGCGCGATTACGGACCTGTTCTAAGCCACTTTCGCTGGCGGTATCGCAATAGACATTAGTCCCTACTTCGACGCAATCTTGAAGAGTGGCTCGTCGACGGGCTGCTGCAGAGATGACGTAGCCCGTACCGACGCCGAGAGAGGCGGTGGCCGCGACCAAGGCGCCGTAACCCACCGCTCGCGTCACTGGAACGGTCGCAACTTCTTCTTGTGCCAGAGCAGCTTCTTCAAGAGCTCTTTGGTGGGCATCTTCTTGAGCTTTTTTTCTATCGGCTTGCTGATGAAGACGCTCCATCCGTTCTTGTAACTGCGGTTGAGATGCTGCTGGCGCATGAGGAAGATAGACCTCGAGAGCAAGGCTCGCCTTGCGGTAGTCGCCAAGTCGCTCGTATGCATTCGCCAGATTATAGAGCATCTCGATTCGAGCACTGAGGCGATAGGCTTCTTCAAAGCCATCGACAGCGCCTTGATAGTTGCCCCGGGCGTAGGCGGCACTTCCTCGATGGAATGCCTCACGTGCGGGATCAGGTGGTTGAGTGGCAGGATGCTATGAGCAGCGTCGGTCCCAGCAGCGCCAGCGTCAGCAGTGCTCGGAGTTATTGCTGCTCCGGGAGGTGTTGATTCCGAAGGAGGGGTGCTCGTCTGCTTTGTCTGGTCTTCAGGCGCTTTTGATGGTGCCGTGATTGCCGCTGGCTGATTGTCCACCTCCGCCGCTGCCGCAGGAGCAATGCCGATCGAAGCCATCAGGGCGAGGCTCAATAAAAGGAGGAGCGAGAATTTCAGGACCATCTTCCTGAAGCGGAGAGTTTCAGGAGAAAGCTCTTTCGTCAATTGCTCGGGTGCTTGGATCGCCAAGGATCGATGATATCGGTAGGAACAACCACCTGCCGCTTCTTTTCCACGGTTGTGGGGGTGTTCGGACGAACCCTATCTGTTTCGTTCTCCTTGCCCACGGGGGCACCGGCGGTTTCGGGTGGGTTTGGAGAGGGTGACTGGGTAGAGATTTCTTGTGGCGCTGTCTTCGTGCCTGAGGCTATCGGCTGGGAACCAACCTGCGTAGGTAAGGTCTTGCTTCGATTGGCTTGCGCGCGAATGGTGGTGGCGGCAACGGTGGAGGACGCAGTTTTTTTCCTTGCAGAGGCTGTCTGCTCAACGCTTTGGCGCGTATTCAGGTGCTGGCTGTGCCTCCGATCGTTGGGGCGTTCCTGGGATTCTTCGACCTCGCTGATTCGAGGTGAAAGAAGAGAAGCGCTTCCCGAGTCTTTGAGGAGCGGGCTGGCCTTGGCTGTTTCTGTGGTGGATGCAGCTGGGGACGACTGTGGCGATGTTGGCCTCGCTGGAGAGACTGCTGCCTTTGGAGCAGCAGCTTCCGCGGTTTGCTGGTCTGGTGCGAATCGTCCAGGGCTGGCCGTTTGGACCGCGACTTGGGGGGAGCTTTCAGATCCGGATTCAAAAATTTCCATTCCTAAAAGTAAGCTTGCTCCTGCTAGGAGGGCACCCAGTCCAGCGGCACCGAAGAAGTGTAGGAGTCGCTGGCGGCGAGTGACTGTCCGTTGACTATTCGGCGGAGTTAGTTCGTCTGCACTTTCTCCCCAAGGTGCGCTGATGGGTTTTTCCGAAGGAGCGTCTGAAAACAGCTCTCCGTAAACGCCAGCGGTGTCAGTGCTCTTGATTCTTTGGGCATAGGGTGCCGGAGAAGAATCGTCTGGTAATTCGTCAGAAGAAAAGAGCTCGGCTGCAGCAGTCGAGTTTGAATCTGGAAAGTGTCGTTCTTGTAGGTTTTCAATACCGAAGTGAGTCGATGTGCTCCGGTCGTCTTTTCGACCGATAGAACTTTGTGCAGCATCAAATTCCTCGAGAGCGTGATCAAAGTCTCGCCCGGCTTCGCTGGCGGTAACGTTTTGGTCCTTCCAAAGTTTCGGGGCTTCACCCTGCTGGGCGGCTTCACCAAAGAGTGCCGATTGTGAAAAGAAGTCATCGCCATCTGAGTCATCAGCTGGCTTGCGGGGAGCTGTATCGCCGGGAGCTGTATCGCCGGGAGCTGTATCGCC
>JAKVCH010000077.1 GCA_022447485.1 Polyangiaceae bacterium
AATGAGCAATTCGGCACCGCCTCTGATGACGTCGCCTATTCACTCGATATTGATAACTATGGGAACGTCTACCTCAGCGGTTACACTCAGGGTAATCTTGAACAGCCTGTTGGTGGCTCAGACGATGCTTTCGTAGCAAAAGTCGACCCCTTTGGTAATCTGCTCTGGATTAATCAATTCGGTACGAATAAGTACGATGCAGCAAGAGAACTCAAATTGTCAGCAGATGGGACAAGGGCGTATGTCGTCGGTCAGACCAAGGGAAATATCGACGGAGATTCGAGCAATGATTCGAAAGGGGACTACTTCGTTGCCTTCTTCGACTCCACAGGAGACCTGCTTGGCGCTACACAAAATGGTGTAAAAGGCCAAGTGCAGTACTCAAACTCATTTGCTCTCGGTGACAACGGGGAAGTGTACGTCACCGGTGCCACCTGGGGAACCTTGGTGAGCGGACAAGCTGTCGGCTACTACGATCTTTTCATACATGAGTTCAGTGAGTAAAACTCAAGAATTCATGGAGCCGAGTTGGAGTAAAACGGCTGCGCGGGTAAAGCCAGCACCTTGCGCATAAAGCGCTGCTACCCCGTCTTGCTTTGTCCGACCTTCGCGATGCGCCTTTTCAAGATTGGCGATACAACCGCAGGCTCCCAAGTGTGCACGTTGTCGATAGACACTCGAAGCTAAGTCTTCACTTAAGCCAAGCACCTTCAAAATTGCCCGAGGGATCCAACCACGTGGCTCAGCGCTTGCCAGAAGTCTTAAGTCGTCTTTCGCGACGCCTGCTGCAGTGAGGGTCTCGCTCAAAGTCTGTACGCCGTAACCAACGGTGTCGCGTTGCAACGCCTTCGCTCCCTCTTTGTCGAGAGTACCCACACGAAATGGGCTCCCCGAATCCCACCATGGTGCGTCATCGTCCCTGGACTCCGCACGTATCCATGTCACCGCAGGATAATATTCCGTTTCTGTAACCGCATGAGCCTTCAATACAGGCCAACGACCATCTCGACTGAGAACGATGGCAGTGCTGGCATCTCCTAAACCTGGCGATGCTGGGTGTAGAAGAGGAAAAGTCCGCAGCATCAGGTGAGATTGGGTCAACAAAACGTGCTCAGCCTGCCCAGAATCAATCAAGGCAGCTGCTGTTTGAATCTGTACTAAGCCCGTCGCACAAGCAACGTCCATTCCCCAGCTCAAAATACGATCGACTCCAAGAAGCTCTGCCACACGACTTGCAGTGGGTGGGGTGATTCGATCAGGCACAGCCGAATAGGAGATGATGCAGTCGAGGTCATGTGGCATCAGCCCGGCGTCTTCCAGCGCAAGGCGCGCGGCACGCTCTTCTGCCTGGGCGGCGCTGAACTCCAAAGAGGCAAAGCGACGTTCTTTTACACCCAAAAACGGATCGAGGGCTTCCTGTTGCAAGTAGTGATCTGTGACCTGCAAAGACGGATCGAGGGCGCGTGGGATATCGTTAAACGTTCGATCACCACGAGCTGCCCTCGATTCTGAGAACTCGTCTGGCCAGTCGCTATTGTGCCTGACTTCGTCTGGGTACCACGCTCCAATACCAGATATTGCCGCCATTAGACTGCCCCTGCTTGCCCAGAGTTATCTGATAGCATCGACATATGCTTCAGAGCCTCCACGCGACCACCACTTTGTACCCTGATTTCACGATCGATCCGAATATCCAACAGAATTGGCCCGCCCTCTCGGCGTAGCTCAGCCATCGTCTCTGGATTCATCTCGCCGCCATGTCGAATTGTGCGACTCGTTACGCCCATCGCCTCTCCCCAAGCCTCAAAGTCGACCAGTGGCGTTTCATAGTCAGACGCCTCCCCAAAGATCTGACGCATACCATGATGCACCATGTTGTATCGTGCATCATTCATGACCGCATAGATGATGGGAAGTCTCATCTTTAGACTCGTCAGAATCTCCATACCCGACATTTGCATACCGCCATCTCCGCAAATACAAACCACAGGCGTTGTCGGATCCGCTAGAGCCAGGCCCGTTGCGCCGGCAATGCCACTTCCCATGCTGCCCAAGCCCAGCTGAATATGAAACATTCCTGGTATTTCGGCGCGTAAATAGTGCAGAGCAAAAAGCATATGCTCACCAATATCCGTAATGAAGCGAGCACCCGGCAAGCACCGCTGTAAATCGGCGACCGCACGATGAGAAGGGATGACCTCACTGGCATCTGAGAAGAATTCTGGCACATCGTAAGCTGCTAGGCTTTTGACTTTTGCCATGAGTTCTCGCCCACGCCCATTCCACAAACCTTCTTCCAAAACAACTTCGTACAGCTCCTGACAGAACGACTCCAGGTCGGCCGTGATGCCCAAAGATGTTGGTAAGTTACGATTAAAGACCTGGGGATTCACATCCACATGGATCAGTTTTCCGCCTCTTTTAATGTACGGCGTCGCGCCAATCGAGACATCGTCAAGGTCGGAGCCTAGGACAAGAGCGACATCTACGCCTTCCACCGTGTAGGACTTCGCCCAAAGGCTCGCAGCCATTCCACCATTGCGAAGCGAACGAGGATGATCTTCACTCACGACCCCCTTTGCACGCGGAGTTGTCACGAAAGGCACATCCAAAACATCAACGATCTGTCGAATAATTTCAGGTACGCACACACAAGCTCCACCTAACACGAGAAGGGGCCGCTCGGCCTTCGACAGCCATTCGGCTGCCTCACGGACGGTCCCCTGAGCAGCCTTCAGAGCCGGGCGACGCAAAGGAGCAGGAATGGGGACAAAGCGAGCGGGTTCGGTCGCTTTATCGATAGGGAGCACCAAGAGTGCCGGACCCCCGGCGATCGGATCTGTCGCCGCATCGTAAACCGCAAGGGTCTGACTGACCGCACTCGCCGCATTCGTCACGCGCAATTGAGTCCGGGTGATAGGAGCCAGTAAATTCTCTACGTTTAGCCCTTCTGGTCCGCTATTTTGCAGCAGCCGCCCACCGTGGGTCGCCCAGGCCACATCACCAGAGAGCACAACCATTGACGCTCCTTCTAAAAACGCAGAAGCCACACCCGTAACAGCATTGGTAATACCCGGGCCAGCTGTGACAACAACAGCCGCTACTTTCCCTGTTAATCGAAAGTAGCTAGCGGCAGCAAATGCAGCGTGACTCTCATGACGAACCTCGACCAGCTCAGCAGCGTCAGCCTGACGCAATGCCTCAAATAGAGGACATATCGGTCCTCCTGGTATCCCAAAAAACTTCGTCACACCTCGTTCCAAAAGCGCATCGACGATTCGGCAAGCGACCGAATCCCGTCTCAACGCCTCTCGAGAGTCTGGGCTAACTCGGCTGCTCTTACCTTCCTGAATTGTTTCACCAACGCCGCTTTCCAGCTCCTCAACTCGCTCTACAGCAGATGACTTCGTAAAGGCATCTGACTCCCTTTCTGGCTCTTGCCCGCGCAAGACTGAATCAGACATTGCATTCAATGGTTGATAGGCCATCTCTACCCCCTCATAAAAAGACCCAATTGGTGACCCCCCGCTCTTTTTTATCATAGAGCAGAGGCTCTCCTAGGTATGGTATCGAGATGTGAGACTTTAGGGAAGCAGTTTTTTATTTTTAAAAGAGCAATAGAACATTTATTTTTCGACCTCTGCTTTGGCGATACTTTTGTATCACTTCAACTTTGGTAACCTAAACGAACAAGAAAGAGCTGGCTCATTGACAAATGACTTGCCAATCGGACCCAAAAAGAACTAACAAACCGAGCACGCGAGTGTCTCAAAGATTTCCATGTCGTCAGACTGTTAGTCTATCAACAGATTGTCAACAAGCTATCAACAGGTTGTCAACATCAAACTTGACTCATGCAAAGGTCTCCTGGAACCCATAGGTCAGAGAACGGTCGCCTTGTCTATTCAATCGCGCTGTCTATTCAATCGCGCTGTCTATTCATCTGCACCGATTAGCTAGCGTACTTTTCAGCAAACTATCGCTCAGCAAAACCTATTGCTCAGGAAAGGCTTCACCAACGGAAACGTAGTCATATGAATCGAGGCCCTCTGCTGCGAGTTCAGAGAGCTTCGCAAAAAAAGCAACCTGCTCGCGTCTCTTGGCCGTCGAAGACATTCTGGCTCGACATGAACGTCTAGGAAGAAACGAACTCCTTTGGTTCATGTTTCATCGAACGAGCTTCTTGCAGCTTCAGCGACGCCCATGAAATGCTGATCTCCGGTGATGCGATGTTCTTGAGGAGAGCCCCTGTCAAAAAAATGACACCTGTGTCGCAACGAGGTGCAGCTCAAATCCGATTCTAGAAGAGAGCAATTCAACCTCCTATACAATCAGCGCAATTCATGCGACCCATTGAATGGGTCAAACGTGCAGTATTTTTGATGAAAGTGCTGCGCATCAAACAAAGACCAGATCGTCTGGCGACAACGGATACAGCCATCTAGACTCGACATTCTTCCTATGCTTTTCCACTCTATTATCCCTGCTCGAGGTGGCTCCAAAGGTCTTCCTAAAAAGAATATTCTTCCCCTTCTCGAGAAGCCGCTGATCCAATACACGATTGAAAGCAGTCTTCATTCACGCTTGATTGCCACGACGACCGTCTCTTCCGATTCCGAAGAGATTCTGGACATTGCCCATCATTCTCGAGCTAAAAGCCTGAAACGGCCTGCCTCGCTCGCCACCGATACGGCTTCCTCCGACGCTGTAATCCAACATTTCATCGACAGCCAGAATCTGAGTGATTCCGACGCTATCCTCCTGCTGCAGCCGACGTCTCCCTTAAGAACGGCGCAGCACATTATCGAGGCGATTCAGCTTTTTGAAAGCTCCGGTCAAACCGTCATCTCAATGAAGGCGGCAGACGAATGCCCCTTTAAGGGCTTTCGAGTAGAACAGGGAACCGCTATCGGCTACTTTGGAAAACATGCTCCTTTTTCCCGGAGACAAGACTTCCCGGAGCTCTTCTATGCCAACGGTGCAATTTACATCTTCCGAGTCGCCGATTTCAAAGAGGAAGGTTGTATTCCTCGTCAAAGCATTGCCCCTTTTTTAATGGATCAGGTCTCCAGCGTGGACATCGATTCCATCGAAGACCTCAAGCTCGCAGAATTTTTAATGGAGAAGAAAAATGCCGAATGAATTTAGTATTTGTGGCCGAAAAGTCGGTCCTGAACATCCCCCTCTCGTCATCGCTGAAATTGGAATTAATCACGAAGGCTCCCTCGAAGTTGCAAAACAAATGGTGGACGCAGCTCTCGGAGCTGGGGCCGAGGTCATCAAACATCAGACACATGTTGTCGAAGACGAAATGAGCGATGAGGCAAAGAAGGTCATCCCAGGCAATGCTGACGTCTCGATTTATGAAATCATGGACCGTTGTGCACTGAATGAGCGGGATGAAACCGCCCTCAAGGAATATATTGAATCGAAGGGAGCTATCTTTATTTCAACGCCCTTCTCCCGAGCTGCAGCTCATCGTCTCGAGAGAATGAACGCGGGAGCTTACAAGATTGGCTCCGGTGAGTGTAATAATTACCCACTGATTGATCTAGTAGCCTCATTCGGCAAGCCAATGATCGTGTCTACTGGCATGAACTCCATCGAATCTGTGGCGAAGAGCGTCAAGATTATGGAGAAACATGGGGTTCCTTACTGCTTGTTCCATTGCACAAATATTTATCCCACGCCTCCAAACCTAGTGCGTCTAGGTGCCATGACAGAATTACAGGAGGCTTTTCCCAATGCCGTGATCGGTCTGTCGGATCATTGCAAAGACAACTACCCATGCTTCGGGGCAGTTGCTCTTGGAGCGTGTGTTATCGAGCGTCACTTTACCGATAGCTACGACCGTCCGGGCCCAGACATAGAGTGCTCAATGGATCCTCAAGCACTATCCGAAATGATTACCGGGGCGAACCAGATTTTTGAAGCCCGAGGTGGCACGAAAGGTGCTTTGGCAGAGGAGAAGGTCACCATGGACTTTGCCTTTGCAACCGTCGTCGCAACTGCTGATATTCGAGCAGGTGAGACGATCACGAAGGAGCATATCTGGGTCAAGCGTCCAGGAACCGGCGAGTTTAGTGCAGAAGACTACTTCGAATTGCTCGGAAAAGTCGCAGTAAATGACGTAGCCAAAGGGAAACACCTGCAGAAAGCAGATGTAAAGCTCTAAGATCGCTCATGAAAAAAGTACTCTTTCTCACTGGTACTCGCGCCGACTTTGGAAAGCTGAAGTCATTAATCAAAATTCTCGATGAGGATGGGCTCTACGATATTCACCTATTTACGACCGGTATGCATATGCTTCGTAAGTACGGTTACACAACAAATGAAGTCGAGAAACTCGGTATTGGCCAGGTGTACAAATACATCAATCAAAATGAAAATGATTCGATGGAGGTTGTGCTCTCGAAGACTATTCTTGGACTCTCCGACTATATCAAGGAAAACCCCGTAGATATGATCATCGTTCATGGGGACCGGGTCGAAGCGCTCGCTGGCGCTATCGTTGGATCGCTCCACAATACCCTCGTTGCTCACATCGAGGGGGGCGAGGTCTCCGGTACGATCGATGAATTAATTCGTCACTCGGTTTCGAAGATGTCGCACCTTCACTTTACTTCGAATGAAGAAGCGGCAGGCCGGCTGCTACAGTTGGGTGAGCAGAAAGATAGCATTCATATTATCGGCTCGCCCGATATGGATGTGATGGACAACGCCAACCTGCCCACGATGAACGACGTCAAGGAACGTTACAATATCCCTTTCGAAAACTATGGAATCTTATTGTATCATCCCGTCACGACAGAATATGAGCGGGCTGAAGAGTACGCTAAGATTGTCGTCGAAGCTGTCTTAACCTCCGGGAAAAACTATGTCGTCATTTATCCGAATAACGACCTGGGTTCATCAGCTATATTGCGCGAGTATCAGAAGCTGACTGATAAGCCGCACATCCGCATCTTTCCTTCGATGCGTTTTGAGTATTTCCTCACTCTGATGAAATACTGCAATCACATGCTGGGGAATTCAAGCGCTGGGGTTCGAGAGGCTCCCCATTATGGTCGTCCTTCTGTAAATATTGGATCGCGGCAAGATCGTCGCGCGAATGCCAAGAGCATTGTGAACTGCCACTATTCGGTCGAGTCAATCGTCAACTCAATCAAAACTGCCTCAGAAATGACTGGTATCGTTCCAGAGCGGCACTTTGGCGACGGCGAGAGTAATCTCAAATTCTCTGAGTGCTTAAGGTCGCCAAAGACGTGGGCAACTAGCCTTCAAAAGGTCTTCGTCGATCGTTAGGCCTACTTTCACGCCTCGACCGGTTCCTCGCCTCATCTGGAAGCCTAATATCGGCTAGACCTAGGCGTCCTCTCGCCCTGCCCAATTTTCGAGAGCGGTAGAGAGAGCTTTCAAGTTAGCCGGCTTCTGGATGAAGTCCGACATACCAGCTTGAAGACATTTTTCCTTCGTGCGGTCAGAAGTCGCGGATAGACCGATGATGGGCGGACAGGCTGTGCCCAACCGAGAAAGCAGCTCTTGGGTTGCCCGATAACCGTCCACAATCGGCATATGACAATCCATAAAGATCAAGTCAAATGGCTGCTGTGCTGCCAGTTCCAAAGCATCTTTCGCGGAAGTCGCTACCTCAACCTCACAGCCAAGCCGGGTCAGCATCATCTTGGCGACTTTACGATTTATCCCATTATCATCGACGACTAATGTCAAAATCCCATCAGCAGCAGGTAGGTCTGGCACGACCGAAGTGACTTTTGTTGGGGCAAGTTGGTGGATTGTGGTGAAACAGAAATTCGATCCTTCATCGACTGTGCTTTCCAAGATAATTTGGCTACCCATCAACTCAACGAACCCCTTGCAAATGGCGAGCCCCAGACCCGTTCCACCATGCATTCGAGCGGTAGACTTCTCGGCTTGCTCGAATGGCTCAAAGAGGCTCTGACGCCGCCTCTCATCAATACCTGGACCCGTATCTTTCACCTGCCAAAGAATCGCAACGCTTGAGGTTACGGAAGGAAGCGAGTGCAGCTCGTCTTGCGTCTCAGGGTCGAGGCACTTCGCTCGTAAAGTCACCGACCCCTCGGTGGTAAACTTGACAGCATTTGAAACTAAATTTCCCAAAACCTGGGTTAAACGTAATTCATCACCTACGGCAAAAGGTGGCAACAACCCCAACTCCGCTTCAAGGGCCACCCCTTTTTCCTTTGCTCTTTCCCTAAATAACCAGACAACGTGATGAACCAGGTCACGTGGCGAAAAGGGTAGGAGCTCCAGCTCAAACTTCTGAGCATCGAGTTTCTCAAAATCCAAGACCGAGTTGATCAGCTCGACTAATTGACGTCCCGAACGCAAGATAAGATCGAGAGCCTCTTCTTGCTTTGGATCTTGAGTCGTACCCACCAAGTACTCCGCAACGCCCAACATTCCATGCAAGGGCGTGCGGAGCTCATGACTAGTATTCGCTAGAAACTCGGCTTTGGCCCGATTGGCTTCCGTCGCCACTCGCAGAGCTCGCGCAAGCTCGTCTGTTCTTTCGTCAACTCGCTGTTCCAGTTCATCATTCGCTTGCTCGAGCGATTGATTAGCTTGATAGAGTGCTCTCGTTTTTTCCTCAATCAGGTTTTCTAGAACCTCTACCTTCCGCACCGTTCTGCGATGGAGCTTCTGCAAGCGTTCAAATTCTGCTTGGTCCGCCATCTTCGAAAACCAATTCTAATTTGCAAGCGTCTGCTCCCCGGTGCATACATTCCGAGTGATCAATCGAAATCGGCGTTTCAAAAAAGTCGCCTGTCCCTAAAATTAGACCTTCAGCGAGCGCACATAACTTCCGCTCACTGCGATAATACATAATCAGTTGATTAGGTGCTGGGTCTTCATAGGAGAAGTCGGGTAATTTTGTCTTCTCCATTAACTTTCGTACTTCTACGTGGATCACCCCATGCACTGTCAGTAGAAAGGTTTTGGGGTGAGTATGCCCCTCAACAAAGTTAGGGAAACGAGCCGCTAAATGAGGCAAGGCAAAACGACCAAAAGCTCGTACAAGAGGAAAAGGTTCAATGCTCAACTTTTCGCTAAAGTATCCGACTAGCGCTAGCAGATCTTCATCGGGATAGGTCTTGGGCCCGACAAATATGCCATCTGAGATCAACTCTACCTCCTCAAGAGCCTCATCAAAAGCTCCAGGACTGACCTCTTGTTCAACGAATAGCTCCAGGACGTTAAAGATAATTCCCTTCACGCACTCCCCCTTCCTCTATTTTCTAAAACTCGCACTATCGGGTGACTAGCATAGTGG
Organism: Polyangiaceae bacterium; assembly: GCA_022447485.1. Lineage (GTDB taxonomy): Bacteria > Myxococcota_A > Polyangia > Polyangiales > Polyangiaceae > NIC37A-2. The sequence goes on from JAKVCH010000077.1 coordinate 9,317, forward strand.
CTTCTTTTCAATGGAGATAGCCTTATGTGATTCCAAGCAAAATTTCTTTACTTTCTCTCACTTCGAGCAGAAGTGCAGAACGCACGAACACGAGCGACAACCCGGAGGGTGAGGGAAACGCACTTCCCCAAATGCTGATAGCTCCGGGAGATGTTCTTCTATTCTAAAATGTATTCACGCCGATAACCACTGGTACGATTTTCAATCGCGACACGAATCAAGCCATTCGGTTCGTAGTCGTAAGTCTCGACTATCTCCTGCCACTTTGCCGCGTCGGCCTTGGCCTCAAGGAAAAGGTGAAGGTCTTCTTCCTTCTTTAACTCCGGGTCGTAAGGAAAGAGAACATGGTCCCAGGGAGTCACCTCTCCCCCCGGCGTATGCATATGATCTAGTTGAGTACATTCCACGAAGCGTAAGCAACCAACAGAATGGGCGGGGTGATAGACACGCTCCACTTTCAAAGGATTGCCTTCTTGCAGACCACTATGACGATCCAAAATTGGGTCAAAAATCTTCTCAACACCGTCAGCCCCTTCGCGCCAAACCCCAAAATGACGAGTTGAGGCCTCTCGAATAGCCACACCCGAGTCTGAATCTGCAGCAATTGCCAGGCCCACAGCTGTTGAAGCGTGGGACTGAGGCGCCAACTGCAACTTGCGCCCAAACTCCCGTCGGAGACGTTTGAGTACCGGCGGAAAGTTTACCGAGCCTCCCACGAGATAGACAGCTCCCAATTCCCGGGTGTTGTCTGGGTCGATGCCTTGCTTCCGTAGGTTTTCAAAAAGAGCTCGAACTGACTCAATTGTCTTTTCGATGAGCGGCTCACAGAGACTCTCAATCACACCGAGCGAGAGGACGACTTCGTCTTCTTCTAAAATTTCGCTGGTGTCGATAAGGATCCGGCGTGAGGTCAGCAGCAACGACTCCTTCGCTCGACGACAGCGCTCCAACAGACGAATGTAGTCAGTATCCGCCAAACCAGCGATTCCACATTCACTCAAAACGCTCCCAGCAATCAGATCGTCGAAGTCATTCCCCCCCAGAGAACTGACACCTTCAGAGCTGATCAATTCAAAACTCTGATTCTTCAGGGACACGGCCGCTGTGTCAAAAGTGCCTCCACCCAAATCGTAGACGACGACATAGCTCTTGGGGCTCCGAGCGCTCAAAGAGCGGGGACTATGGTGCGCATATTCCAATGCAGCGGCCGTAGGTTCATTCAATAAGCCAAGCAATTGAAAACCAGCACGACGAAACGCCTCCATCGTCAAGTAGCGCTGGCGACTCGACGATTGAGCAGGGACGGCCACCATCACCTCGAGAGGCTCGTCGGGGTCCACCTCTAGATTACTCTGCTCGAGGATCATTTGCTTCACATAAGACAGGTACGCCGATGCCAAGTCGAGAGCGCTCATGCGGCTCCTCGCCCCACCAACATCTTCATCCGGTGCTTTGCCTGATACAGCCGATTTCACCGC
>JAKVCH010000078.1 GCA_022447485.1 Polyangiaceae bacterium
AGCTCACACCTGTATCCTCAGCTCCGAGAACACACCGAAGGAACTATTTTGCTGGGGCTCCAACTGGCAGGGCCAAATAGGAAAACCAGGGGCTGTTTTTGACGACTATGGTCCCGAAAAAGTCTCAGGTGTAACGCTTCATCCCGATCTTCCTGAGGACCATTCTCTTGTGTCTGCAGGTGGAGTCACCTGTGCAATCGATCCGAATCGTGCTGTCGTTTGCTTTGGCGATGATATCTACCGACAACTTGGCCGGGGCGACGATACCACCCCACCCCATGAACCCGCACCAGTTGCGGGCCTACCTGGGCCGACGATTCGGCTCTTTGGCGGAAATGAGCATTTTTGCGCTCTTCTTGGCGCTCCCTTTGAGGGAGACCTCTATTGCTGGGGTCGCCATCAAGCCACGGGAACTTTCGACTACCTCGCCCCAGAGGCAGAGTTTCTTATGGGCGATACCGTTCATGCCGCCCTGCACACAGAGGCAAGCTTTGCCGTGTTGAATAACGGCGCTGCAAAAAGTTGGGGCGCCGCGGACTCCATCCTGTTGAGTCGCTCACCCTATCCCCGCCTTGAACCGAGGGCTTGTTGTGACGACTTCTAAACCTGCCTCCGTGCCTCGATTCAGGCCACAGAAAAACGAAAGCTAGAACGGCGAATTACTTTCTTTCGCCATACCAAGCAACTCATAACGATTCGGTCGAAGGCTTTGAGCGACACGATCTGCCACCTCAACTCCAAGGCTGCTTTTTTGACTCCGCGCAACAACGCTCGCTGGCAGAGTCTCTAGTAGAGGAGTCGGCAACTGATCGAGGTCTATCCAAGCAATTGCCTGACCTTCAGCCTCCAGTTCGAACTCCGCGGAAAGCCCGATTGCGTGCTTTTGCAGGAAATCATTGAGATGGACAGCGTGATGCTCTGCCGTCTTCTCGGCATTCTTTCCACGAAAGTCCCATAGGTAGCGAATCAACATTCCCCAAACGCTACATCAAGTTACCAGCAGAGAAAGCCCTTGTCGTTCCCGTCCCCCGCGCTCAAGGTCTCCTGTAGGGTTGGCGGCTCAAGCTCCTTCAAGCTCTGCAATTGTTGTGAAAAAAGCAACACTGTCTTGTTAAACACCCTTATTGTCTCATCAGAACGAGAGGCCAAATTAGGCCAATGACTGAAAAGCTTCTTTCTGACTTCTTCCTGGGACCGCTCAATCTTAAGAATCGAGTGGTCATGGCACCAATGACCCGAGCCCGAGCAACTGCCGATCATATTCCTACGCCCATTATGGCCGAATATTACGGCAGCCGGGCTTCTTGCGGTCTTTTGATCAGCGAGGGCATTGCTCCCGCCCCCGCCGGCGCTGGCTACGCGCGCATGCCTGGTATCTGGAATCAGGAGCAGCTTGACGGCTGGAAGAGCGTCACCCAAGCGGTGCATGAGAAAGGTGGGAAAATCGCCGCTCAAATCATGCACTCAGGCCGCGTGGGCCATACCAAAAACATGCCCCAAGGCGCTGAAGTTCTCGGCCCCAGCGCCACGACCGCGCCCGGAGAAATGTACACCGACGAAGCTGGCCCCCAACCATACCCTGAGGCCAGAGAGATGACTCACGGCGAGGTCGAGGAGGCAATCAGCGCCTACGTCAGCGCCGCTGAGAATGCCGTAGCTGCTGGCTTCGACGCGATCGAACTTCACGGCGCCAATGGCTACCTCATCGAGCAGTTTCTGGCGCCGGTGACCAATCACCGGCAAGACCAATGGGGAGGCGATTTCAAAAAGCGCGCTCGCTTCGTTCTTCAGATAGCAACAGCTTGTGCGGCAGCTATCGGTCCAGAAAAGGTCGGCATACGTCTTTCTCCTCTCGGCGTTTTCAACGGCATCGAGCCCTGGGAAAGTTTAGCGGATGATTATATCTGGCTCGCTGAAGAACTAGGCAAACTCAACCTTGTTTACCTCCACCTCGTCGACCATAGCTCGATGGGCGCACCGAGCGTTCCGAGCGACTTGAAGCAAGCAATGAGAGCTTCTTTTCAGGGAGCATTCATCCTTTCGGGTGGCTACGACGCCGAGCATGCTGAAAAGGCACTACAAGAAGATCAAGGTGAGCTTGTCGCGTTTGGCAGACCATTGATTGCAAACCCTGACCTCGTAGAACGAATCGCCCAAGGAGCGGCTTGGAATGAGCCCGACTTTGACACTTTCTACACCCCCGGTCCTAAGGGCTACAATGACTACCCCCTCCTAAGCACAGGCGCCTAAAAACAGGAGAAGGAGCGGCGCTCGCACTTGGTCGTCTCAGCTAGGTCTCTGGCTTCAACTGCTTACTCAAAGGGAAAAGCTGGAGATTCAGCTGAACAACCTGACTCGGGTCGTCTTGTTCTTCTGCCAAAGACAGGAGTTCCCTCCGGAACTCCTGAATTCGCGCCTTGAATGACTGTAACCCAACTGGTCCTAAGGCGACGGTCAAGGAAGAAATGTCGCGCAAGCCAGGGGCCACCTCATCAATTGAAGCAGCGGCGCGATCCATCATGACGCGATGATAGTCGGCGATGTGGGTGCGCTGGACCTCTGCGCCGGTGGTCAACACCGAATTTTTCTGCCGGACCTCTCCACCGTCAATCTCAATCAAACCTAGGTCCTCCAAAATAGAAAGAGCCTCCTGGGCTTGAAGCGATTCGATGGATGGACAAAGGCGTCGGGCAATCCACCGAGGCTCAGGCACAAATCCTCGGCAGGCGACCATTTCGAAAATGGCCGGAATGTACCAACATGAGTGGTAACGCGCGTGAGCGTCTCCTAAACGCTCTGCTTGGCGGTACTTCTTCATCGCCAAAAGAGAGCGACGCAAGCTTTCTTTATCTTCTTCGTCTTCCTCCTGCCCGATTGAAACCAAAAGGCGAAAGTAGTCCGTCTCTTCCTGGTTCAGCTGCAAAGCCATGGCATAGCGCTCAACGGCATTGGGAGATAGATTACGCTGGCCTGCAATCACGCGCTGCAGGTGATTCGGAGCGCTGAACCCCGTGCGTTTGGAAAATGAACGAAATGAAAAGTTCGGGTTGTTTTCTTTCTTCGACCGATAGGTCGCCCCTAAAAACTCGCGAAAGTCATCAAAAGCGTAGATATCTACGAGGCCTCCAGAATGCCACCCTTCGCCTTGTTCCGTCATTCTTCCTCACAACGCTCGAGAGAACTCTGTAAATCATCACAGAATATTTGCTCTTCCCCAAACTGCTCGTAACACGCCAGATCTTCCGAAGACAAACTAGCTCGACAGGCAAAGAACGCCTCCTGCTCCGATACACAATTGGAGATAGCATCGCAGGCGGAACAAAAAACATCACCTGGACAATCGCCTTCGCCGGCAAAGCGACAAGCGATGCTGCACAGCTCTTGAGCACCCTGGCGGGAAAGAGCCTCACTGAGAATTGGTGAAACACTGCCCTGAACCTCCTTTTCCAAAATCCAGGCCGTGCCCAGATGAGTCGAGGTTGCAAGATAGTTTGCACCTGCCCCACCTGCACCCTGTGCTAGCTCGCTCAACTCTGAGGAGGCACCTGAAAGCCGCACCACCCAAGAGACCGGTTGCTGATCTGGCAGCCATCTTTCACTCAACTCGAAACGCCAAGCCAGAGGCTCTGCGAGGCTGAACTTTTCAGACCGATCGAGATATTCCAAGACAACAGAGGGGTCTGAACGCAGCACTAACTCACAAATAGGCTCTTGAGGAGGGTAGAACTCCTGCTCGAAAGAACTGCTCACAAACGACGCCACGAAGCTCGACTCGCTGCCCCATGAATTCATGGCGCAAGGTACCCACTCCATGGAGAGAAAGGCACCTCCGATGATGGTCTGCCCATCGAGCGTCTCTCCCACAGTCGAGGAACCGCCCTCTAAACGCAGGGTAGAACCCTGAACAGAAGAAATGGAAGTTGACGAAAAGGGGTCTTTATCCATCGGGCCCAGGGGATTTCCAGTTTCTGTAGAGACACAGGAAATCGTCCCGGCTGCGCCAAGAAGTAAACTTCCGAAACAGGCAAGCGGATAACGACTCACCTCCGAAGCATGCCAGCCAAAACCATTTTCAGAAAGAGTCGACCGGAAAAAGAAATGCCTTTTCTTAGAAGATCGTATCCTTCCAGGATACAGAATTGAAAACCAACCCAATGCTGAGGAATCTCTCCGAAATCCTGCTCTTGTAGCCTAGGGGGATACAGTTTCGCACTTACGGACGCTCGCATCCCTGGCAGCACAGAAGAGCATTCTGGTACCTATGCTGTCGAACTGTGTCGCACTTGCGGCCCTGAAACAGGATGTGATGATGAATAATAGTGCAAAAACCCTTTTAATCTGTGCGACATTTTTTTCCTACGCTTGCGCGGCTGAGACAACTGAACCGGCAGGCTCCGGCAATCAGACTGAATTGGAAAGTTCCACGCGCGACCCCCTGCCATCGAGTGATAGTTTTACCTCTGGTCCAAGCGATAGCTTCACCTCTGGTCCAAGCGATAGTGATGCTTCTACCTCCACCCTCGCCCCTTGCGATGGGAGCGACTGTGACGCGAGCTGTGCAGGTCAAAGCGAGCCTCAAGAAGAATGCCCACAAGGCTGGGGCTGCTACGAAGAAGAATGGGTTTGTTTAGATGCTGGCGAGAGCTGCCCGGAGCCTCAAGCTTACGAAGGAGTCTGCACAACTGCGATCGCTTGGGCGGTCCACCCTGAAACCGATCTTTGTTGTGAATACGCTGATAGTTGTTCTGCACCGGCAGGGTGGCAAGTCAGCCTGACCGGTTGCGATGGTGAATAAAGCCTAAGGTGAGGACTCTTTCGCTTTTCCGCGGAGAGTTCTCCCAACACCCCGCCGCCGGTGCACTCTGATCTCACAAGCTCATAGGTCCTTGGGCAATTGAACCATATCGTGGATATTTCCTCGCACCTTGGCAGTTGATGCTTCGGATGCGCCATCTTGTGGGTGTACTCGCATCGTCATCCCCTCTTGAGGCGACAACACAAGCTCAGCAAAACGATTCACCTCACTCTGAGTCAATGCCAATCGATAACGACGGAGAAGAGTCGCAAGAACAACTTTCATTTCCATCAAAGCAAATTGAGCGCCGATACATGTGCGCGGACCGGCACTAAATGGTGAATACTGATAAGGCGATGGTTTCAAACCTTCCCAGCGCTCCGGAGAAAACTCCTGAGGCTTTCGATACACAGGATCTCGGCGTTGCGTTTCATAGATACTGAAAAGGATCTCGGTGCCTGCAGGTATCGAGTGGCCGCCTAGAATCACATCACGTCCTAAAATACGACCATTCCAAGGCGCAGGTGGAAAAAGGCGCAACGACTCCTTGATCACCCAGCCCAGATACTCAAGCTGGTCCAGGTCGTTTAAATCAAAGGCTCCCTCAGAGGCAAGAGTGTCGATCTCCGCCAATACTCGATTAGTGACCTGAGGGAATTGAGCGAGAAGAAAAAGCGTCCATGTGAGAGCGTGAGCGGTTGTCTCATGTCCAGCAGCAAAAAACACGCTGATATGTCCCAATATCTCGCTATCGCTGAGTCGAGAATTACTCTGATCGTCGTGAGCGCTCACTAATGCTGACAACATATCATCTCCCTCGCCTCCCTCATCCTTGCGCTTTTGGATGAGACCTTGGACATGCTCTTCTAATCGGGTGGCAGCGTCCAAGTAAGCACGGTAGGGAAAACCCGGAAAGTCAAAGGTAAACAAGCGCGTGGTCGGCTTACCCATCAACTGCAAAGCACGCTCCAAGTGATAGCTAGCTTTCTCTGTCGCTTGGGGATCTGTGCTCCCAAAAAGAGTCTGAGAGACTATTTTTGCTGTCAGATGACGCATGTCATCGGAGATATTTCGCGACTCATTCAACGTCCAGCCATCCAGCTCCTCCTCTGTGAGGCGATACATCTCGCGACAATAATTTTGCAGACGCTGACGAGAAAAGGCTGGTGTCAATAAGCGGCGATGACGTCGGTGATCATCCCCGTTCACACTAAATAGCCCAGCGCCAAAGCTCAGCAGGGGTCGCTTTCTTTCTGTCGGCTTTTCACCTGGGTAAAGCGAACCACTCAAATAACCCTTAGTGTAGGTCTCATGTTCTTTCGTAATCTGTTGATTCAAGTCTGCGCCCCAGCAGAGGACTGTGCCTGGGCAGTCCCTGTCTTTTGAGATGTGGCGAGTCCCGCCGCCCTGCACAAGGGCGACCACTGGTCCGAATTCGTCAAAGAGCCGACTCGCGTGACCCAAAGAATCCCCCGCCCACGGCAAAAGCGGCCCTCCAGTTGACAAAAACTTGCCGGGCGGTGGGCCCGGCAGTTCGCAAGGTAATCCCCGGCGGCTGGTAAAGAGTGCTGGCGCGATGCGGTGAAGCATTCCGTGAGTGAACATAGGCCGCCAAACCCTAGCATTCAGCGTCCAGCGATTTCAAACCAAGTTCCAGAACCACGGCCGAGCATCAGCTCAGGCTCTGCCTCAAGAAAGCGAGTTAGGATCGATTCACGAGGCGAGCACGTCCCAGACCAAAGAGTCCTGCGAAAATCAGCAGAACACCACCATACCAGCTGGAACGTTGCTTCGGAGAACCGTAGGAGCAGCCACCGAGGGAGATCGACGGGCCCATCTCTGTTGTCGGTTCAGTTGCTGCACCAGTAGGAGGCTCAGGCGCGACGTAGAGGTAGTTTCCCTCCGCGTCTAAAGGACGCCCTGCCTCATCAAAGGCCACCGGGCTCGCGGGGTTCCCATTCCCATCAACATAGGTGGGCATCGGGCCTGCACCCGGAGCCCCGCCAGGCTGCTGCCCGACAGGAACTCCAACACCCGGGGGTGTCCCTGCATTACCTTGCCCCGGAACGACCCCGCCAGCAGGTAGACCCTGACTACCGCCTGTACCTGAAGGCGCAGAACCACCAACCATGCCGCCACCTACGGCACCGCCCAAGATATCCTTCACCAATGCATACAAATTCTCGGCCATCTTTTGATGCCCACTCGGTAAAGGATGGGTCGTATCCGAAAAGTCTGCATTCACCAGGCCGTCGCCTGGATCAACAAAGTAAACCCGGTCATCACCTAAAGAATTCTGATCATCAACGACCGCCTGCAGCGAGGCGCTCGCCTGCGTCCATTTTGCGTCAGGAGTCGTACGCCCCTGCACCACGTTCACCACAAAAAGGTGTGCCTGAGGATAATTACTTCGAACTGTTTCAAGAAATGAAGAATAGGCGGCTTCGAAAACTGCGGCTGAAGGGCTAGCGTAGACATAGTCATTCGTCCCCAATAAGATAAAGACACCTTGGGGAATCTTCTGAGAAAAATCCCAGGCAGGCACGGTCCCTCCCCAGGTAAAATGAGTATCTGGATACCTCTTGGGCATCGACAGTTCAGTACCATTGACGTCAACTGAAATACCGATCCCCGAACGAGCAACAGTCAAACGCTCTGCTCCGAGCATCTCGGTGAGCCGTGCTGCCCAAGTGACGTTAATATTATTGGTCGTGACACTTTGGGACCCCTCCGAACCGAATCCAGCCGTGATCGAGTCGCCAATAAACTCAAGCTGTAGAGCAGCAGCAGGGTCCGGGGCTTCTAAAACAGCGCCATCATCGAGCACGAGACCATCGAAAGTAGAAACACCATACGAAGCTTCCAGACGACGGCGGAAGTCTAAAGAATGACTTCCCGCAGACAAGTTAGTTGCGAGGGAAAACACCTGGGATCCTGAACCATTCACCGTGGTGTAGTCGGCACCATCGATACTGTACTCGTAGTAGATACCCTGAGTGCCAGTTTGGGACATTTTTACGGCGATACTGGTACCGGTAAAATTGACCTGGAAACCATGACCCCAGCTTGTCTTGGGATGCGCCGGATCGGTCATCTCCCAACGACCTAAGTAGCGAATATTTGAATCACTTGGGCTCACATCTGCCGCGAAAGATGGCTCAGCAAAAGTCAGTCCTAGCGCGAGGACAATACAGCTCTTCGGGATTCGAGAAAAAAATTGAAACATAGAACTCTCCTCCTGGGCTATGGCCCTAGAACGAGTTCCTCATTTCAAATCTCGACTCCCTCGATTGATTTTTAATTCTTCTTCTGTCCCGCGATTTTTCCAACCACAAGAAGCCCGAAAAATAGGAGCGCTTCCAACCATTCAGTTCATGAGCAACAACGGACTCTCTTTCATCATCAATCGCAAACATCGCGACACGCTGCCAGGCTCCAGAAATGAGAAAAGCCCGCCAGCTTTGCTGTCGGGCTTTTCTCATTTCTCCTACCTCTTATTCACTGGAGCGTTGCTCTGTTGCGCGAGCAACGCTTTTAAATCCTCTGACGAACGAGAGGTAAGGAAAGCAGCAAAAGATTACTCTGCTGCAGGCGCGTCAGTCTCAGCTCCACTATCGGACTCAGCCTCAGAATCGCTATCGGACTCATCATCATCACCTGCGCCGATACATGCGAAGAGAGCATCAAACTCAGACGTACAGCCCGTCGGAACCTCTGGAAAGGTCTCCGCTGTACAATCAAATTGAGGGTCATTACTACCGCAGGTCAGCGCTGCTTCTAACTGAGTTTGACAGCCTGCACCGATCTCTTCGATGCCTTGACACTCCTCTTCACAATCGACCTCCGCAAGCGCCGCGCACTCTGTCTTTTGGGCTCCGCAGAACGTTCCGCAGTTATCGATGAACTCTTCGAGTTCTTCCGTGCTCACAGTTTCACTGAGTTCCTCTTCGGCATCATCGGAATCGTCCGTCGTAGTACCAGTGGCGTCATTATCGGCTGAAGACTCTCCCTTCTCCTCCTCACCAGCATAGTCTCCGCAGCCAACGAGGATAAAAGATGCTGATGCCAGGCTCATCAATGCTAGACTAAGTGATTTTCTGAATTTCATTATATTCTCTCTCCGAGGACCCCCAGCTGGGCGACCCTCTGATTGTGTTCAAGTGCGAACGCTAACTCGGCTGATTGATCCAGCGCAAGATGATCCAAATGTCGTGGATAGGTAGTTCCTCTATTTTCTCCGCTTGCAATCACAATTCCGACCCGAGTCGCTCTTCAGCCCTAGGGCTGCCACAAACTTGTGAGCCGGCGCTATTTGACCGTTTTTACTGAACTAATTATCGCTGAGCCGGTCAATCAGACTCAACCTGAGACCCACAAACTCACCATTTTCTCCCCAGGCAGGACTGAAGAAGTACCCAGGATATTCTGAAGATTTAACTATCTGGCCCCCTTGCCATGACAGAGACGCCAGACCTCTACTCTTCCAACTGATCCAATTTGGCTGCCAAAATAAAGTCACTTTCGGTCAAACCATCAATCTTATGGGTCCAAATTTCCACAAGGACATGACCCCAACCCACTGTCATTTCAGGATGATGCCCTTCGACTTCAGCTACTTCACCCGCTTGGTTCACAAAAGCCAGCGCTTCCTGGAAATTAGAAAAGCGAAAGTCACGGGAAAGATGATGACCATCAACAACTCCCCAGGCGTTGAGTTGCTTGAGCAAATCATTTTGAACTTCAGCGGAAAGAGCGGGAACGCCCCCCTGGCAAGCTACGCAGGAGCGACGAGATAAATCGGAATCGGCCATACGCGACATGATAGTCGCTCTTCAATGGAATCGCGAGAAACTCTCGAGTGCCTGCAGGCGAAAAAATAAGTCGCACGCACTTTTCGGATCACTTTGGCACCCGTCCAAGTGCGCGAACAAAGGTATAGAAAAAGATACTCTCTTCTTGGGCACCCAATTCTGTCAATTCAGCGGCTACTTTCGCGCCGTCGCCTGCTTGGCAGTAGCCCTTCTCGACCAACGAATCCTCGACAGAGGCCAATAGCTGTCCCATGTAGGTAAAAATTTCCTGACGACGTCGAGGGCTACGCTGATCTTCCAGAACCACTTGTGCAGAGACCTCCACCTCTTCGTAGCCAGCTTCATCCAGGAGAGCGCCCAAGCGGAATCCTATCTCTGGATCTCCACCAAGCTCTTTTTGGAGACAGAGATAAGATGAATAGTAGTCTTGGCCAAACAACGAAAGCAAAGGCTCTGTACGAAAGCTTTGCCCAAAGACTTCTTGAACAATCATCGTGGCCCCAGGTCGGAAGCAGCCTCGCAGTGTTGCTAAAAATCTTGACGGCTCAGACACATGCTCCAGCACCCAGCAAATATAGCCCGCATCAAAACCAGCTAACCCAGGCGGAAGGTCAAAGACATCACCACAAACTGGCTGGACCCGTTGGGCGAGTTCGGGCTGATTCTCTAGGGCAAGTAAAGCCGCATCGTGACTGGACCGCTCCCGTTCTAGAGCAGTAATTCTGAGTTTTGGAAAAAGCTGCGCCAGCAATGCCGTTTGCCCGCCAACACCGCTCCCGACTTCCAACAGTTTCTCGTCGCCGCGCAGCGGTAGAGAATGATGGGTATAGCGTCCAAGAATTCTTGCTTGCTCGCGCAGACGGATCTGCTCCGCAGAAGTGTAGCCGTGAAAATATGTCATAGAATTCGTCCAGAGCAGCTTCTGCACGAGTTCTGGCATCTGTCAATCCATCAGCGCAGCCGGACAATCAACTGCGCAGCCTGTTGTGCCGATCGATAAAAGGAGTCTGTCGATGATCAAGGAGCCTGAACAAAGCCATTCAAATAGAGCTCAGCACTTGCACCTG
>JAKVCH010000079.1 GCA_022447485.1 Polyangiaceae bacterium
AGAATCAGCGTTGACTGAGGTTCGATGTACGCAACCTCATCGCGCTCTGTCTGATAGAGCAGGCCTCCCCAGAGGTTCTCAGTGGCAGAGCTGGCGACCCGTAAGGAGGTAGCAATCACGCGCAGCTGGGGATATTGGCGCGCCACCTCACGAAGCATCTTCACATAAGAACGGTGATCTAAGCGACCACCACGATGAACATCCAGCCCTTCGATGCGAAACCCCAAGGCCTCGCAAAAATCTTCTTCATTGCCGAAAAGAATATCGACTTCACTGACGAGGCGTCGATTCACGACTTGGGCACGCTCTTGATCGGCACCCCAGAGGGACGGACGATAATTCAAATCATAAGAAACCCTGCCTCCCTGCTCACGCACCTTCTTCATGGCGACCTCAGCAACATCCGGAGAGTGCTCACCAAGGGCAGCATAAATGCCCCCGGTGTGTAATAGCCCGACTCCGCCCGCCAATAACTGCTGCCAATCGATGTCTTCAGGGCGAAGTTGGGAGATGGCCGTATGGCCTCGATCAGAACAACCAAGCCCCGCTCGTGGTCCGAAACCCCGTTCGGTGAAATTCAAACCATTGCGCACCAGCCGACCAGCGCCATCACCCGGCACCCAGCGAATCGGGCTGGCATCGACTCCGCCACTAAGAATCAGGCTCTCCACTAACTGGCCCACCGGATTGTCGACGAGCGCGGTGAGAATGCCAGCTTTCTTGCCGAAAACACGCGACCAACCCCGGGCCACATTGTACTCGCCCCCGCCTTCGCCGACTCCAAATTGACGGCAGGTATGAATACGTCCTTCGCCAGGATCAAAGCGCAACATCACTTCGCCCAAGGCGAGAATATCCCACTGCACCTCCGCAGAGGCTCGAAAAAATCCAGCCTCAACAGCTCCAGAAATTTCACTCATTGGCCAACAATAGGTGGCGTCCTGGGTATCGTCGAGAGCAGCCCCGCCGCTCCTGGCGATAGATTCATCGATTTGACCGAGATCCACTGTCAGTGCCCATCACTTCTGCTAGGTAATCGGCAGTGAAAGTAAGCCAAATCGCATCCGTGGCGTTCATTCTTATCGCCTCGTTTTTCGTCTACTCATTTGTGGCAACAGCCCGAGAAGGCGAAACGCGGCGTGCCTGCACGGCTCTCTGTTCCCTAAAGCCACATTATGTCGACCAGGTGCGTCGAGCTCCGGAGTTTGAGCTACCTAATTTGAGAGGGCAATTGGTCGAATTGAGTGACTACCGCGGCAAGACATTGATCTTGAATTTTTGGAGTAAAACCTGCCCGCCTTGCCTCGAAGAGATGCCCTCCCTCGCCCAGCTCGCTCATACCCTCGCTGGCCGAACTGATATTGCATTGCTGACCATCACCTCCGATGAATCAGCCGCAGATGCCCAGGAAACCCTCTCTTCCATTTTAGGTCAAGATGCACCCTTCGAGGTACTGGTCGATCCAGATGCAACTGTGATTGGCGACCTTTTTGGCACCAAGCTCTATCCAGAAACGTGGTTCATTGACCGTGAGGGAGTCATTCGCGCACGGGTGGATGGCGCCCGGGATTGGAGCAAGGCTGAAGTGGTCGATATGGCGCTCGCCCTCGACAACCCGATTGCATGTCCAGTGCGTATTCATGAAGGCCGCGCTCAAGGCGCTGGCGCCTCATTCTGCGGCCAAAACTAGGCGACAAACGCCACGAAGAACCCTCGAACTAGCGCCACACTCGCAGCGAGAGACTCTTTGCGCTAACCGAAGCCTATGCCAGCCTCCGAGAATCAACTGCGCCACGCCATCGGACCTTATCTGCGACGCCATGCCAAGGATGCAATTGCCTGGCGCGCCTGGTCAGAGGAGATTTTTGAGGAGGCGCAAGCCCGTGGCCTGCCCATCTTTTTTACAAGTGGCGATGCCAGCTGTCAGTTTTGTCATCAGCAGGATCAAGATGCTTTTGCTGACCCCGAACTCGCAGAGCTATTGAATCAGAATTATATTTGCGTCTTGATCGACAAGCGGGAGCGTCCAGATATCGATGCGCTCTTGGTCACCGCAAGCCGGCTGCTCACTGGTCGTAGTGGCTGGCCTCTCTCTGGATTCCTCACGCCAGAAGGGAAACCGTTCTTTGGAGGCGTTTACCTCCACAGCGAAGACCGAGACAATGCGCCTGGTCTCATTGCTCTCGGGAAAAAAATAGCCGAGCTGTGGAAGAGCTCCAAGCAAGAATTGCTGGAGCAGGCAGAGCAACTCCATGCCGCCCTCTCCAGCAGCCAAGCCCCAGGGACGAGCAGCCCCCTCTCGGTTGACCAGCTACGGGCAGCCTATCGTCAACTCAGAGCAGACTATGATCCGAGCTTCGGTGGCTTTCAGCTCAAGCCGAAATTTCCCTCGCCCTTAAGTCTCCATTTCCTGCTCGATTATTATCAAAAAACAAGAGAGAGCGAAGCCCTCCAAATGGTCACACAGACCCTTGATCAAATTGCTCAAGGGGGTTGTTACGATCAATTAGAGGGCGGTTTCTTTCCCTACACGTTTGATCGGGAATGGAACTTACCTCATTTCGAAAAGAATCTGATTGATAATATTCAGCTGATCGGAGCCTACTTCAAAGCCTGGCAAATCACCCAAACCCAGGCGTATCTGCGAGTAGCCCGCGATAGCCTTGAGTTCCTGCTGAACAACTTACAAAGCCCTGCTGGGGGATTTTTCGCGGGCCTCGATGCTCAAAATGACGAGGGTATCGGCAGCTACTATCTCTGGGATCGCTCAGAGCTTGAGACCCTTCTAGGCAAACCCCGTGCTCTTGAATTCTGCCTTTTCTACGGCATTGGGCCCGAGGGGCCTTTCCAAGGAAAAAGCGTGCTCACCGCGCGTCAAAGTATCAAAAGCGTAGCGCAAGACCTCGGCCTCGACCCTGCGAGCTTGATCGAAAATATCAATGACTCAAAAGAAAGAGTCCTTCTTGCCCGTCGCCTGCGAGATAAACCTCCCATCGACGACCAGATTGTCACGAGCTGGAACGCCCATGCGACTTCCTTGCTTTGTTTCGCCCATCAACTCTTTGGGGACGACCGTTACTTGGAAGCAGCAGAAAGAACTCTCGAACGGCTACTTCATCGGCCGGAAAACGAATCAGAAGCGAGCAGTCAACCAGAGAGCTCCGCGGAGCATACCCAACAGCCCCCCCAACTCTCGCTCTCCCGAGGTTTCATCGGTGAGCTAGCTCAAGGACCGGCCTTGCTCGAAGATTACGCAGCAACGATCCAAGCCTTGCTCTCTCTGCATACGATTGCTCCGCGGCAGCATAGCCTTGTCACTGCCAAATACTTTGCCGGGGAGATCCTCGAACTTTTCTCCGACCCAACCAGCCCCAGCCTTTTCGACGAGTCTTCCGCTGCTGCTCCTTCTCTCCCCCGAGCCCGTCAAAGCGAGGACAGCGGTCAGCCAAGCGGCAATGCCCTGGCCGTTCAAGCATTCTTCACGCTGAGCAACTCTCTGCTTCTTCACAATCCACAAGAGGCTTTGAGCTGGCAAAAAAAGGCCGAACACCTCTTGCTCAGTTGGGGAAGTAAGTTGCGCCGTCTTCCTCGCGCCCACCTCGGCCTATTACGAACTCTACAGACGGCTTTCCAACAACCCCAGGTCCTGCGACTCGGCACTTCTCTGTCTCGACGAGATGCCTTGGCAGAGGTCAGCCAAAACTATCAC
This sequence comes from Polyangiaceae bacterium, assembly GCA_022447485.1. Classification (GTDB taxonomy): domain Bacteria; phylum Myxococcota_A; class Polyangia; order Polyangiales; family Polyangiaceae; genus NIC37A-2. The sequence goes on from JAKVCH010000079.1 coordinate 3,710, forward strand.
CCTGAGCTGGTGATCGAATGCGCGCCAGAGCTTGAAACAACAATTCTTTGGAACCCGGTTTCGAGAGAAAAAACACCTCTTCATAACCTGCAGGAGCTGAGAGAGAGCCTACAGGGCTTCCTCCAGAACCCAGATCGACCAACGCGACAAGAGCTGGGTGCTCAAGAAATCTCGGGCTCCCATGACCCTCTTGCGGCCAGCCGTCGGCTCGCAGAGAAGGGGCTGAGCCTACGACGGACAGCGGTGGGGTGTTTCTCAACTCTCGGTCTGGGAAGCTACCGCCTGGGGCTCGACTCGATAGAACATCGCAAGACCCTCGAGACAGCCTTACGCGGTGGAATCAATCTCATAGATACTTCCTCCTCATTTGCCCTGGGCGATAGCGAGCGCTTGGTTGGACAAGTCATCCAAGAGCTTTGCGAGCAAAAGGAGCTAGAGCGTGAGGCTCTTTTTATCGTCAGCAAGTGCGGCATTCTCCAAGGACGAAGCGCAGAGGAGCTGGAAGAACGCCGCCGCCGCGGAGAAGATTTCCGCCATACGGTGCCTTGGACCCAGGCTCCCGGTGAAACTAGCTTCTCGTCAGGCGCCTATAGTCTCGACCCACGTATCATTCGCCAAGAGCTCGATACCAGCCGCCAGAGGCTGGGCCTCAGCTGCATTGATGCCTACCTGATTCAGAGCCCCGAGCACCTCCTCGAGCGAGGAATGGGACAGGCCGAGGTCGAGCTCGCCTTGGCCGACGCCTTCCGTGAATTAGAGGCCTGTGCCGCAGAGGGCCGGATTGGTGCTTATGGTATTCAGCTTAATGAATTATCACTCGACCCTGGGGCACCCTTCAATTGGGCTCAGCTACTGCGAATCTTACGCCAAGCAGTTGGCGTCGAGAACCACTTTGGAGTGCTTGAAATTCCATTGAACCTCTACGAGCGCCAAGCATTCGATGACCAAGGAGCTCTGCTCAAGGCAATTGAAGAGGAAGGCTGTGCCCTGCTGGCCGCACGCCCTCTGAGCGCATTCACCGAAAGGGGTATGTTTCGCTTGAAGTATCGTCCTGAAGCCACCCGGGAGGATCTGGCCGGCTCTCTCAAGAGTGCGCGCTACCGCGTTGCCTCCCTCGAAGCAGAATTTGATACCCAACTCGCTCCAAGCCTCCGTATCGCCAAATTAATTCCCGAGGGACCACCACTCAGAGTCGCCGCTCAGCTTGGACCAGCACTGGAAAGGGCAGAGTCTCTTGAGCAGTTCGAGCTAGCAGAGACAACTCTCTTTACCCCCAAAATGAAGCAAGTGTTCGCTCATTTCGACCAAGCATTCAAAGGCCCTCAGGCGCCGAGCTGGCAGGATTTTCATAAGAAATATCTCTCTGCAGTCGGGCTTTACCTCTCCCTGATCCGGCAAAGCGCCTGGCAAAAGAACTGTCGTTTTCTCGAGAAGCTGATCGCTGATTTAGAGGCAGACTCAGACCTTGCCCAACGCTGGCACGCAACTCTCTCCAGCCAGCAGCAACTCAACTCAAGCCAACAAGAGAAGCCGAGTGATTCAAGCTCTGTCCCCCACGACCTCGCCGAACGAGCTCTACGCTGGCTAACGGCAGCAGCTGGTCCCAGCGCTGGCTTGGTCGGCTCGCGACGTCCCGAGGATGTGGAGCTATTGCTGCAGGTGGCCAAAGAGCCAAAGCATCTCTGAAGCAATCTGCAGAGAACGCTGATCGTAGACCGCTTCTTCTTGGTCTGTATCGTCGGCAACCTTGGGGTCAGACCAAGGCAAAGAAATTCTTCGCGCTCCCGGGAGGACGGGACAATTCTTATCGGCGTGATCGCATGTCATCACCGCAATCAATTCGGCTTGAGGAATCGTGACGTCGTCATAGAGTTTACTAAAGCACTCCATAGGAAAGACATCCGTCGTCACTTTTTCCTGAAGAGGCTGAACGCGATAATGGGGATTCTGCCCAGGAGCACCTTCGATTCGGTAGCCAGAGCGACGCAAACTAGCGACTGTCCGAGGATTCATCTCTGTGACCTCTGTTCCAGCAGAATAGGTCTTCACTGACGAGAAACCATAGAGCCAAGCAGCAACTTGCCCCCACACTTGCCCCAGATGACTCCTCCGTGAGTTGTGGGTGCAAACGTAAAGTAAGCGCACCTCTTGATTCGACTCTTCTAGCCGAAGTCCCAGCTCCTGCCGCAGGGGTGCTAAAGCATCCTGGCGAACAGGACTCACACTTTCGGACAATTCTAATGCATGTTGAATCGCCTCAAGCAACAACGGTTCCAAAAGCTTCAGCTGAGCTGAATCTGGCTGTTTCAATGCTCTATCTCCGAGAAAAATGACAAACCGACCAAGTCGACTCGAGAATCTTGTCTCGCCCAAGCGTCAAAATTCTGAGTAAACAAGACCGGCCATAGAATTCTGTCATCCTTCCCACAAGAAGCAGAATCCAACAATTTGGTAAACTTTGGTCTCAGACATCGGAATCTTCTGCAGAGCAGGCCCAATTGATTGTCTGCCCTCAGCATCCTGATAGAACTCAAAAGCAATGAAACTTGCGGCCTCGCTCCCGAAGGAGCACCAAACACTCCTCTCCGAGGGGCCACTTCTTCTCTACGATGGAGACTGTGGTGTTTGCGCAGCAAGCGTGAAATGGATCCTCCAGAGAGAAACCGCAAATGAGAGTCTACGCTTTGCATCGCTGCAAAGTCGCCTCGGCGAAGAACTGCGCGAGCATCTTCCCCTCCCAGAGAATCTCGATTCGATTCTCTGGCTAGAACAGATGTCCACTGCAGAGACCGCATCTTCGAATATCGCCATCAGCTTCTACAGTACTGCTGTGATTCGCGCCCTCCGCTACCTGGGCGGAATTTATCAGATTGGAGCATTTTGCCTCTGGAGCGTCCCCCGACCGATCCGGGATTTTGCCTATCGCACCTTTGCTGCCCATCGTCATCAATTCCTCGAAGCAAGCTGCTTCGTTCCTTCCAAAGATCAAAGAGAGCGCTTTCTCGAAGGTTAAGAGAGAAAAACCGCCGAAACCAAGGCAAATCATTGTCTATGTTTCGTAATGAAGGCGCTTCAGCTAGTGTACTTCCGCTTCCATGGGGGTGGGCGGCAAGGCAAATTTCTCGCTTCCAATGATCCCCTGTTCTGGAAGTACGACGCCGAGAATTTCCTCAACAGGCTTCGTTCATTTTTCGGTGCACAGGCACACAGGAATAAGAAAAAATGGAATCTTTGATCTACGCGGCACCAGCCGTGGGCATCATTGCTTTAACTTTTGCCTTAATCAAATCAAATTGGATTCAGCGACAGGACCCGGGCAACCAGGAAATGGTCGAGATTGCTGGGGCGATACGCGAGGGCGCTATGGCCTTTCTCGCTCGCGAATACAAAATCCTGACTATCTTTGTCGTGATTGTTGCGGCCATTCTTGGTGTGGCAAATAGCCAAGACGCTGAGGGCAGCCCGCTGATTGCCCTTTCCTTTATCCTTGGCGCGACGGCTTCGGCTCTCGCAGGCTACTTCGGGATGCGGGTTGCAACAGCAGCCAACGTGAGGACCACAGCAGCGGCGAAAACTGGCTTAGCACCTGCTCTTCAAATCGCTTTTTCAGGTGGTTCCGTCATGGGAATGAGCGTCGTGGGGCTCGCCTTGCTTGGATTAGGCGGACTCTGCATCACCTATTCCTCGCTGATTTTCACTGAGGCGAGTAGTGGACTGACAACAACATTGAACGCCCTCACCGGCTTTTCGATGGGCGCCTCAAGCATTGCGCTCTTCGCGCGAGTAGGTGGTGGTATCTACACCAAAGCAGCTGATGTCGGCGCCGATCTAGTCGGTAAAGTAGAGAGTGGCTTGCCTGAAGACGATCCCCGTAATCCAGCCGTGATCGCGGATAACGTTGGGGATAATGTCGGTGATGTTGCCGGCATGGGCGCTGACCTTTTTGAGAGCTTTGTTGGCGCCATCCTCGGCGCAATGGTCTTAGGCCTCGGCGCCGCTACAGGCAGCGACGGAAGTCTGGGACCGGTAATTTTGCCCCTCGTGATCGCCGCCGGTGGAACCCTTTGCTCCATCCTCGGAACATTCATCGTGCGAACAAAAGAAGGAGGTAACCCCCAACATGCCCTCGATATGGGGGCCTTCGGTTCGGCCGGCGTTATGGCAGGACTGACTTTTTTCCTCGCTCATCAGCTCTGGCCTGCCGGCGAAGGCACGAAGATTGGGGGCATCATCGTCAGCGCCACCGATGTGGGAATCGCCACGGTTGTGGGACTCGCCACCGGCGTTGCGGTAGGCATGATCACCAGCCATTACTGTTCGCTGAACCAAGGCCCCGTCAATGGGGTCGCCGAGCAAAGCAAAACCGGTACAGCCACCAATATTATCGCCGGTCTCGGATTAGGCATGCGCTCTACAGCTGCGCCGATTCTCTGCATTGTCGCTGGCACGGTGATCGCCGCCGAGGTTGCGGGGCTGTACGGGGTGGCAATTGCAGCACTCGGCATGCTGTCGACCACGGGGATTCAACTGGCAGTCGATGCTTATGGCCCGATTGCCGATAACGCTGGTGGCATTGCAGAAATGTCCCATCAAGAAAAAGAAGTTCGAGAACGTACGGACAAGCTCGACGCCGTGGGCAATACCACGGCCGCGATCGGCAAGGGATTTGCGATTGGCTCGGCGGCAATGACCGCCCTCGCCCTTTTTGCCGCATTCATTCAGCAATCAGGCATTTCAGGAATTGATATCAGCCAACCCCGGGTGATTGGTGGAGTATTTATCGGAGGTATGCTGCCCTTCCTCTTCTCGGCAATGGCCATGGACGCTGTCGGCGAGGCTGCCATGGAAATGATTGAAGAAGTACGACGTCAATTCCGAGAAATACCCGGACTGCTGGAAGGCACCGCCAAACCCGACACCGCACGCTGCGTGGATATCTCCACATCAGCGGCTCTCAAGCGGATGATTCTTCCGGGCGCACTAGCGATTATCACACCCGTACTCGTTGGCTTTACCGCAGGTCCAGAATCCTTAGGTGGCCTCCTCGCTGGCGTGACGATTTGTGGCGTGCTCTTGGCACTCTTCATGTCGAATGCTGGCGGCGCATGGGATAATGCGAAAAAGTCTTTCGAGGGTGGCGGACATAAAATGAACGATGGCAGTGTTCACGAAAAAGGCTCTGATGCTCATACGGCTGCGGTGGTCGGTGATACTGTCGGTGATCCCTTTAAAGACACTGCGGGCCCTTCTCTGAATATTCTCGTCAAGTTGATGAGCGTTGTGGCCTTGGTGATCGCTCCGCTGATCGCGGTTTAAACAGCCCGTCGCCCACCCAGCGACAATGAAAAACCCCGAGAAGAAATCTTCTCGGGGTTTTTATTTTGGCTCTCCCCTTCTTCCGCTACGCCACCTCAGTCTCTTCAGAGCTCAACCCAGCCAGTCCACCTTGAGGTAAGGTCTGCTCGAAGCTCGCCAAACGTCGGTAAAGAGTCGCTCTTCCTATTCCTAACTTCTGAGCTGCTGCGCTGACGCTACCCCGGGTCACCCTCAAGGCATGTTCGATTGCTTTCCTCTCAATCTCACGCAGAGGAATCACTTCGTTCTCGGGAAAAACCAACCAGCGCGCGTCGGCATTATCATTGGTCGGCGCACCTCGCACTTCCGCTGGCAAATCGATGGGACGTATCCCATCCTCCACGGACACCAAAAGCGCTCGATGAATGATATTGCGTAGTTCCGGCAAGTTGCCGGGCCACGGATAACGAACGAGCAAGTCGAGCGCGCTGGGGGCAACATGTTTCGTCGGTGTGCCATCCGCCAGACTCTGTAAAAAATGACCGACAATGACCGGGATATCACTCACTCGCTCGCGCAAAGCCGGAACCGAGATCGGGCAAACCATGAGTCGAAAGAAAAGCTCTTCGTTAAAGAGGCCTTCGTCACAAAGCTGCCGTAAATTGGAACTGCTCGAGGCCATTACCCTCGAATTCACAGAAAATGTATCAGAGCTACCGACCCGCCGACTGGAACGCCCCACGAGCACTCCGCTAAGCAGAGACTGGGTCGAGGGGCTCAAAGCATCGACATTTTCCAGAAAGAGCGTTCCTCCACTGGCCTGCTCAAGTGCCCCTGCCGTAATCGAACCATCAGCTGCCTCGCGTCCAAAAATCAGGACATCATCTTCTCCTCCAGCGGCAACACAATCAACGCGAATAAACGGCCCTGCAGAGCGCGCACTACCCTGATGAATGGCCCGAGCTACCAATTCGCGTCCCGATCCTCTCTCACCCAGCAGACAAACCGGGACATCTCTCTCGACTACCCTCTCTATCTGCATTTCAACCTCACGCATGGCCTCACTTTGACCCGCCATCGCCCCCACAAGACGTCGCTCGGCCAACTCGTTCTCAAGACGTTGCACGCTCCGCTGTAGGTCGCGTCGCTCTTTGGCGCGCCCGACCGCCTGCAACAGACGACCACTTTCCAATGGCTTGGTCACATAATCATAAGCCCCAGCCCGCATCGCTTGGACAGCTGTCTCAATTTCACGGGCTGCCGTCACAACAATGCAGGGCAATTGAGGATCGATCGAATGAAAGTGACGAATCAACTCAATCCCCGACTCGGTCCCTAGGCCGAGATCGACGCAGGCAACATCGAAATCGTGTAAACTACGCGCTTCGGCGAGAGTTGAGGCCTCACAGACTTCGTATCCTGCCCCTCCTAGCCAAAATGTCATGAGACGGCGCGCCGTCGGTTCATCATCGATCACAGCTACCCTCGTATGGGGAGTGCCAAGCGATGAAGGACCAGGTGGAATCGAACTATGAGTCGGCATCTTTCAACCGTCATTACGCACCCCTCGCAGGCTTCTTTAGCTTCAGCCATCGGAGAAGCTGGATTCCCGTCACTTCTAGGCC
>JAKVCH010000008.1 GCA_022447485.1 Polyangiaceae bacterium
CCCGAGCAACTTGAACTTCATGACTCGTGGCGGAGCGCGAAATGCCTAAGAATTCAAAATAGTCAGAATGGTGAGCTAATTCGGTTCTACGTTCAGTGCGTGAACGAAAGGCATCATCATCGATCGCTGCAGATTGCTCCTGGAAACTTTCGGGGTTTGGCTGTTCACTCCTCGGTGTTGCATTCGATCGAGAAGCTTGAAGATTCGAGGTGTTGGTCGATGGCTCATCACTCGGAGAAATATTTGCCGAGGACTGCTCTTCCTCCGTAGGCGTATTCAATCCTGTGGTCACGACATCGAGCAGCTCGAGCAGAAAGAGGGGGGTAAGGAGTTCGCGATTTTTATCAGGAAGGTCAAAGACCGTACGTCCAATTTGTGCTGCGACTTGCTTTCGAAGGGGTTCTGGTAGGGCCGATTCTGCGAGTAGAAAATGATGCTTACCGGTGCTCAACACTAATTCACCGCGGCCTAATCCGCGGAAGGACTCTTCTGGTGAAATCACTCGGCGTCCGACCTCCATCAGTACTTCTGCTCCAGCAGAGCCGCCAAATACTGCGGGTTCGTCCTCAAGCCGGTGAGGTATCTGTTCTTCAAGGAGAGCAGGATCATTCGTGACGAGAATTTTACCGAGGAGCCATTCCGCATGGGCGCGCAGAGTTGGCCAAAGTTCCTCTTGGGCTAATAGGCCTCGAGCAATGAATGCAGCCCCAGCATGGCGACCTGTAAGGGGGACCGAACCGAGACTATTGAGCATCGGACCGGAGATATCTCCTCGACTCAAGAGGAATTGCGCAAGAGATTCTGATTCGTCAGAAGACGTGATGGTAACGATGTCGCCATCACGGAGCAAAATCCGTCGAATCCCCCCACGAGTTTGCTGGGCAATGGAGACAGAGTTTCTTTGACGGATCCCTTGGGCCAGTAGCTGGCGAGCTCGATGCTTGTCCCTAATATTCTGCCTATCTTGGTTCTCAATTTTCCGGGGCTCGGACGAGGGGGTGATAGGTTCAGGAGCTCGCGCTTCAAGAGTTGGGTGCCGTTGCTCTGGTGGCGGCGATGTACTGGCTGCCTGGCGATCATCTGATGCCTCAACTGCTACTTTGGAGCGTTGTTGGGGTAGGGGGGTCTTCTCATCGGCTCCTAAACGAACCACGTCTTCAGCCATTGATATTTCTGCCATGGCTTCGGGTGAAAAAGGCGCTTTCGTCGGACGAAGGGGCGCTGCTTTTGCCAGAGAATCATCCCCTAGGGGGGCTTGACCTTCTCGCTGGTCGCGAGCTCCGCTAACTTCCGAATTCAGAAGATCACTCAGGTCATCCAAAGGCGGTAATTCTCCCCAATTCTTGACCTCGTCCAGAGGAGCCGGGGGGAGGGGAGATGTTCGGGCGTTGTCGGGGGGCGCGCTCCCACGACGAGGCAAGAGATCGACGCCGCCTACCTTTTCTTCGAGCTGCCTCGTAGGGTTTGAATTTTCCTTCCCGAGCGCGATGTGGGGTGGCGCTTCTGTGAGAGATAGAGGTAAGGCAGTTGCTGCCTGTTGTTTACTCTCCTCCTTGTCGTCCCAAACTTCGCTGCCCGTGAGGGGTGGAGGCGAGCTGCCAGCGGCTCGTTCCGCTGCTAGGTCACTCTCTTTGGCATCTGCATCATCGTTGAGGGGAATTTGCAAAGCTTCAGTGAATCGTACATTAAAGACGCCCCCTCGATCACGGACTGCCTGGCCCAGCCGTGCTGGTCGCGAAGCTTGTAAAGGCGTTTGGGCAACGCGTTGTGCCGCGGAGCCGAGTAGTTCCTTGGTTTCATCGCTCAATTCGTCGAGGGGACGGCTGGGCGGAAGCTCCGAGGGTAAGAATGACTGAAAGCGATCGTGCCTCGGTTTTAGCTCGTCAAGTAAGACGCCCGCGAGGGGGTCTGCGCTCGGGTTCGATGGCTCCGTGGGCCAAGGTGAATCGAAGCCTCCGGGCACCGCATGCTGGCCAACTGACTCGTCATGTGGAATTGGGGAGGTACTGTCTGTTGTCGTATCGCTACCAACCAGCAAGGGTGCTCTGCTTTGGTGCGGCCCGTTTGTCGGCCGGAGGCTTGAGGGCGGAGGCCCCAGGAGGCTCTGGAGAGCATCAAAGGCCTTTTCGAGGTCAACGGGCCGATGCCATGTGATCTCGGTGACCTCTTGCCAGGCCTCGCCCTGCAGCAGCAGCTCATCTTGGCCAAGAGCCGCAACGAGAAAGTCGACGCCGGTTGCTTCTTTCGTGCGTCGGATTGTTTCTAGGGCATCATGGTGATCTGCGTCACAGATAACTAATTGCGGTACTTCATACAGAAGGCGTGCTGGCAGCAGCTGAACTGGTAGCTCGACTATCTTGTATCCCTTCGAGCGCAGCCGTGCGGAGAGACGCTCCCCTTCTGCCGACGTATCGCAGACAAGAATCAGCCCTTCTCGTTTCTGCGAGTTCGTGCCTGTAACTTTCTGCTCTTCTTCGCTCACGTACCCTTCATCTCCACAAAATCCGTCGCGCTCCGGCCCTGACTCTTTTCATCTATCACTCAGTTGGCTCCTACCATGGGGTTAGCCTGAGTCGTGTTGCTCTCTCCGAAACGCCGATGAATCAATGTTCCTTAATGACGCTGTAACCACGTGCCAATCAGAGAGAGTGCGGCGATAATCACCACCAAGAAGAGCTCTCCGTACGTCATCGTCAGCATGGTCAATTGGTACCATGGCCACTGCTTTTTACCTACCCAAACCCGGATATCCTGGCTATGACCGACTTGAGCAAAAGAATGGTTGAAGCGCTCAATCGTTGGCGTCTTCAGCGGTCAAGACGTCGGCTTCTCGAGCGGATTGCGTCTATCCCTCCGATAGTTACCAGCTCGGCCCTTTGCGGCGACCTGGCTTGACTCCATCCCAGGAGACGAGAAATTCCCCGAGACAAGAAGGGCAATTAGGCTTCCATGGTGAACGAAACGACTCCCATCTACATTATCGGACTCGGCGCGAATCTTGGTAGAAAGCGGCGTACCCTCTCTCTGACGGCACAAACACTCTTACGTTACCATCTTGCGGAAGGGGGAGAGCTGGCTCATTTTCACACGTCGAGCCTCTATCAATCGGCTCCGGTGGGTCCAGCGCAGCCAGATTTTTTCAATGCAGCTATTGCGATGAGTTGGCCTCACGAGCCTCACACTCTTCTCGACTGGCTTCAAAGTCTTGAAATGTACCATGGTCGGATACGTGAGTTGAGGTGGGGGCCTCGGACTCTCGATCTTGATATTTTGTGGAGCACTATTGGACGCTTTGCTTCGCCGCGGCTTCAGATACCTCATCAGCATTTATTGGAGCGGGACTTTGCTCTTTTGCCTTGGCAGGAACTACTTCTCGACCTTAAACTCTTCCCTACAGGAACAGATGAACAGGTAGCGTTTCATCATGTGGAAGCGGACTCTGCCACTAAGATTGACGGAAAGGGCTGGTGGAAAGCGCTACCTTGAAGCGAGAGGCAGAAGCACTGTAGACACAGACCTGGCGAGGTGGTAGCAGCCGGCCGCCTACAAGATTCGTTACGGAAGGTTGGAATTCCTCCAACAATCTGCGCGGACAGATTGGCCTAGAGAACCCATGAGTTCGCTCGGTACATTGAATGACTTCGCCGATGGAAGCGGCGCTTCTGTGCATCTTGGTGCATCGAATCTGCTTGCTGCTGTCAATCCAGATTTCGATCGCTCGGTCTTGATCCAGATGGCCCTATTTGCCGTCTTGATTGTGGTCCTAAAGCCTTTGCTTTTCGATCCGATGTTGAAACTTTTCGCCCTGCGGGAAGAGAAGACGGATGGGGCGAAGGCTGACGCTCGGCGGATGCAAGAAAAGGCTGCGGATATCCTGATACGCTACGAAGGTGAGCTCCAGAAAACTCGGGCCGAAGCGAATCGAGAACGAGAGGCGCTCAGGAAAGAAACCGCTGAGCTCGAAGGGCAGATTCTGGCTGAAGCTCGGGCTGCAGCCGAGACGATCACGACCGAGGGGCGAGCGAAGGTTTCTGCGGAACTTCAGGCCCTTGAGAAGGGCCTGTCGAGTCATACTCAAGCTCTGGCACGTTCGATGACGGAGCAGGTGCTCGAGAGGGGATTGTAAGATGCAGATTTTACGGAGAGCTTCGTTGGGCTTGCTCAGTGTCTCGGTTTTTTTGGTGGGTTTTGGCATCCCGAGTCTTGCTTCGGCTCATGGCACAGTGCGAGCTCACGGTGCTCCAGCGGCTGATGATGGCACGGCAGCAGCTCACGGCGCGGCAGCACACGGCACCCCTCCGAACCGAGCCTCTGGTCACAGCACCGGCGTCGGTACTCAGACTGGTAGTCGTCCGGGCGTGATTCACGGAGCCGCCACTGAGCAAGGGGTGGACAGACACAGTGCAGCGAGCACTGATGGTGGTGCAGAGTCCAAGGGCCATGGCAGTCATGGTTCGAAGGGCCATGGCACTCATGGTCACGTACCTCACTTTGAAGATATCAACTGGATTTACGGTTTTCTGGGGGAAAGTGACGAAGTCACCGAGCCATCAGTTCTCTGGCGAACTCCGGGTATGCCCGTGCCTTTCGGGGCTTTGCTGCTGAATACGGCCATTCTTTTTTATCTGATTGGGCGTTTTGGCGGGCCAGCTATCTCCAAGGGGCTGAAAGCCAGAAAAGAGAGAATTGCTGGCGATATTCAAACGGCTTCAGCCATGAAGGAAGAGGCTGAAGGGCAGTTGCAGCAGTATGAAGAAAAACTGGCTGCCATGGATGCAGAAATGGAGCGCATCAAGTCGGAGATGAAGGAGCAAGCTGAATTGGAGCGTGCTCGAATCATCGAAGACGCAAAGGCGCGGCGAGAGCAAGTGGAGCGCGATGCTCGTGACTTGATCGAGCAAGAGTTGAGTCAAGCGAGAGCGACCGCAACACGCTTAGCCGTGAGTCAAGCCGTCGACTTAGCTCGTGACGAGATCAGAAAGTCACTGAGCCTACAAGATCAAGATCGTCTAGCGACCAATTTGGTCAACAGCCTATCGAGTCATTTTAAGGCTCCGAAAGATGGAGGTCAGGCATGAGTGCTGGTGCTGTTCAGGAACGTTATGCGCAGGCTCTATTGGGCTTCGCAGAAGAGTCCGGTGATGTCGCCGGCTATGCTGCTAAGCTCGAGTCGTTCGCTCAGGCTGTGCGAGACTCAAAAGAATTGAAGGATGTACTGACAAGCCCCCTCTTTTCTCAAGCTGATCGATTCCAGGTGATTGGTGCCCTGGGGCAGAAGCTTGGATTAGCTCCCCATGCAATCAACGGCCTGAAGTTGATCTCACAGCGTGGAAGGATTTCTTTTCTGAGTGCGATTGCCCGACGCCTCGGTGAGCTGGCCGACGAAAAAGCCGGTATTCTTCGAGCTCGGGTGATCACTGCTACTAAGATGCCAGAGTCCTATTACATGACCATCAAAAGCGGCATCCAGCAGGCAACTGGCAAGAAAGTTGAGCTGGATAGGGCTGAGGATGATTCCTTAATTGGCGGTGCGATTGCTGTCGTTGGTGGTGTGACGATTGATGCCAGCATCCAAGGCCGTCTCGATAGCATCGAGAAGAGCTTACTTTCAGCCCTAGGAGATGCTTCTTGAGGGTTTCCCTGAAGTCGCATTCTTCTAACGAATTAGCTTTCCCCTATTTTCAATTTTGCTGCATCGCTCAGGCGGAACAGCTCCAAAAGTTTTAACAAAATTAGCGCCCATATCAGCGTAACCCCCTACCAACAGAGTATTACCCATGCAGCTCAGCGCCGACGAGATCGCTTCGATCATTAAGCAGCAAATCAAAGACTTCGACAGTAGTGCCGTTGTTTCAGAAACTGGTTCCGTGCTCTCTGCCGGTGACGGCATTGCCCGTGTCCACGGCCTTCAAAGCGTGATGGCTGGAGAGCTTGTCGAGTTTCCGGACGAGGTCTTTGGACTCGTTTTGAACCTTGAGTCCGATAACGTTGGTGTCGCTATTCTTGGCGACGCGACTTCGATCAAAGAAGGCGCAACGGTGAAGCGAACAGGTCGTATTGCCGATGTGCCCGTAGGCGACGGCCTGAAGGGCCGTGTCGTGAATGCTCTGGGTCAGCCCGTTGATGGTAAAGGACCCATCGATTCTGACATCAGTCGACGTATCGAAGTGAAGGCGCCCGGCATCATTGGTCGTCAGCCTGTCACGGAACCGATGCAGACAGGGCTCAAGGCGATTGATGCGATGATTCCAGTTGGACGTGGTCAGCGCGAATTAATCATCGTTGACCGTCAAACAGGTAAGACTGCCGTAGCGATTGATACGATCATCAACCAAAAAGGACAGAACGTTCACTGCGTTTATGTTGCGATTGGTCAGAAGTCCTCCACCGTGGCTCAGGTTGTGGAGAAACTGAGAGCACACGGCGCTCTAGAGTATACCACTGTCGTTATCGCTTCTGCTACAGAGACGGCTCCTTTGCAGTTTCTTGCGCCCTACACCGGCGTGACCATTGGTGAGCAAACTCGCGACACGGGTGGCCATGCACTGTGCATCTACGACGACTTGTCAAAGCAAGCTGTCGCCTACCGTCAGATGTCTCTGCTGCTTCGTCGCCCGCCGGGACGAGAAGCGTACCCCGGTGATGTTTTCTACATTCACTCACGCCTGCTCGAGCGCGCTGCCAAGATAGGTCATCGCTATGCCGTCGTGAAAAGCGGTACATCTTTCCCCGAGGGTGATCAGAGCTTCAAGGGTGTTGATGGCAAGATTTATATCGGCGACGAAGGAAAAGAGGCTGCTGAAAAGTCTCTGGCGGCTCTTGGTGACGGTCACGAAATCGTGCACGATTCTCACTCGGGTGGTTCGTTGACGGCATTGCCGATCATCGAGACTCAGGCCGGTGATGTCTCGGCCTATATTCCGACCAATGTGATTTCGATTACCGACGGCCAGATCTTCCTTGAATCTGATCTCTTTAACTCAGGGCAGCGTCCGGCGATTAACGTTGGTATTTCGGTTTCTCGCGTAGGTGGGAACGCGCAGATTAAAGCGATGAAGAAGTTGTCGGGCACTCTGCGTCTGGACTTAGCCCAGTATCGCGAAATGGCCGCCTTCTCCCAGTTCGCTTCCGATCTTGATGCGGCGACCCGTGCACAGCTTGAGCGTGGAGCTCGCTTGACCGAGCTTCTGAAGCAGGGTCAATACGTGCCCTTGGCGGTCGAGAAGCAGGTTTTGACGATTTTTGCCGGTATTGGCGGCTACTGCGACGAGCTTCCTGTGGACTCTCTGCGAGAGTTCGAAGTGGAGTTGCACGCTCACTTCGACAGTAAGCATCCGGAGATGCTTGAAGAGATCCGCGAAAAGAAGCAGGTCGGTGCGGAGCTCAAGAAGTCCTTAGGTGATGCAATTCGAACCTTTGCTAAAGACTTTGGCGCAGCGGTAGCAGCAGAATAACCTCGAGCGAAAGAATATCGTGGCAAGCCAAAAAGAAATTCGAACCCGAATCGGTAGTGTGAAGAACACTCAAAAGATCACCCGTGCCATGAAGATGGTCGCGGGAGCTCGATTGAATCGTGCTCAGGCTCGGATTCAAGCCTTGCGTCCTTACGCAGTCGAAGTTGCTGCTGTTCTTCATAATGCCGTTGGCCAAGCGCGTTCCGTTGAGGACGCAGGAGCTATCGAAATTGATTCGGAACATCCGCTTTTGGCGCGCCGCGAAGAGAAAAGCATTGGTCTTTTGGTCATCACGAGCGATCGCGGCCTCTGTGGCGCTTTTAACAGCTCGATTTTACGCCAAGCTGAGAAGTTCATCGAGGCGAAAGTGGCCGAAGGAAAGAGTGTCGACGTTTACGCCGTGGGGCGCAAAGGTCGCGACTACTTTGCTGTTCGTGGAATTGAGGTGAAGCACTACTTCGAGGATATTTGGCAAGACCTCGATTTGGAATCAGCGCGGGTTATCGCTCGAGGTCTGTTGAAGCCATTTTTGAGTGAAGAGCTCGATTCATTGTACGTGATGTACAATGAGTTTAAGAGCGCGATGACCCAATTAGTCGTCAATGAGCCTCTTTTTCCTCTTTCTGCGGCGGCCGTTGCTGGAGAGCCAGGAGAGGTAGAGGCGGTCAGCGAAGCCTCAGCTGAGGAATACATTTTTGAACCAGGCAAAGACGAGCTTCTCTCGGTTTTGGTTCCGATGTATGTAGAGGTTACTCTTCTGCGTGCTCTCTATGAGTCGACTGCGTCTGAGTTGGGCGCTCGAATGACTGCCATGGACTCCGCCACAAAAAATGCCAAAGACATGATCGATTCATTAACTCTCCAGTACAACCGTGCCCGTCAGGCTGCGATTACGACTGAGTTGATGGAGATCATCGGTGGTGCCGAAGCGTTGAACGCCTAGTTCAGAGCATCACCACCCCCGCTGAAAGCGATGGTCCTTGGTCTTCGGTACCTCAACAATTGTTGGGGTATTTGAATTTTGTGAGCCGACTAAAAATAGAGAACCATGGGACTGGTATTCGGTCTCGTGGAGAGCTCTTTTTCGCTTTTGTTCTTGAAAGCGCTGCCAAAATTGTGCAAATTTCGCTCATGCTAAAATTACGATCGGGCACTTGGACCCTTGCTTCTCTCCTTTCTGTCGGTCTTGGGATGGGAGCTTGTGGCAGCAAGGACGCGGAACCACTGGGCAAAGAAACTGCAGGAACGGGCGGCGGTACCACGTTGCCACCTACTGGGGCAGGAGCGATGAATTCAGCGGCAGGAGGGACCACCAATTCAGGCGGTAGTCCCGCTGCCTCGGGCGGCAGTTCAAGCGGTGGCACGAGTGCTTATGATACCCAATGTGCTGGTCAAACGGCATGCTTTGCGGCGGTCATCTTGGATGACTTCCAAGATGATGCCGCGGCGACCGAAACAGACACATTGCCCTTCACTAATACGGCTATCGCGGCGCCTGGAGTCGAAGGTTATTGGTTTGCTTGGGTAGATAGCGTGATTGGCGTGAAGTCGAACGTGGTCGGCACGAGTCCTCAATTTCAAGACCACTCTTTGCTATTTCAGGCGAGTGAACTGGCCGGTACAAATGGTGCGACGGTGGGCTTTTCGTTGAATCAAGTCGGAGCGAATATCTCCTGCGCGGCCGATTTGGGCAATGCGGAAGGTATTGAGTTGAAGGTCAAGGTTGGTCCCGCTTCAGATGTGATTGCGACACCTGTGGCACATAAAATTCGAGTCCGTTTGAGCATGCCCGATAATATCCCGCCGAGCGATGGCGGTACCTGCACGGCGACCGACGGATGTTGGGGGCCGAATGAAGCGGTGATTGATGTCGACTCTCTCGATCAACTCCAAACGATTCAAGTTCCATTTTCTACTTTCGCGCAGCCGAGTTGGGCGCTTCAGGTACCTTTTGACTTGGCCAAGATCACCAAGATTGAGCTGGGCAGTATCGAAGGCGGAAGTGCCATTAATATCGTGTTAGACGAAATCGGACTCTACGGCTCTGGTACCGGAGGCTGTTCAACGGGCCAGGGTGGCATGGGTGGTCTTGGTGGTTGAGCCGCACCTTTGAAGCGTTTTTAATGAGGGCGTTGATGAAGAGGGCCTCGTGAGAGGCCCCTATCCTTCTTTTTGATAATCGTTTCTTGCCTTTAGTCCTTTGGCTAGAGAGGATACGCCCGATGGCTGTAGCACCGAGAGTTTTAGGAGTTGTTTTAGCAGGTGGAGAAGGAAAGCGTCTCGCTCCTTTGACCAGAGACCGAGCGAAGCCTGCGGTTCCCTTTGGTGGCAACTATCGTTTGATAGATTTTGCCCTAAGTAACCTGGTCAATGGTGGATGCCGGCGAATCGCGGTTTTGACGCAGTACAAGAGCCATAGTCTCGACCGTCATATTGCAGCTAACTGGCGGATGTCACCTCTCTTTAACAACTACGTGATGTCTGTTCCGGCTCAGATGCGTCTCGGGAAGCGATGGTTTGAAGGGTCTGCAGATGCCATCTTTCAAAACCTGAACCTGATTGAAGACGAGCAACCCGATTATATTGCCGTTTTTGGCTCCGACCATATTTATCGCATGGATCCCTCACAGATGATTCAGGCTCATATTGATTCCGGTGCTGGAGTGACCGTGGCTGGGATTCGTGTACCTCGCGAGGAAGCCTTTCGGTTTGGTGTGATTGAGCCGGGCGAGAATCATCGAATTAGAGCATTTCATGAAAAGCCCAAGGATGCGGCAGGGTTGTCTGACAACCCCGACGAAGTCTTGGCCTCGATGGGGAATTACGTTTTTTCCACGAAGACTTTGATTGACGCTCTTCAAGAAGATGCGAGCGACATGAAGAGCGAACACGATATGGGAGGGAATATCGTCACCGAATTGGTTAACTCTGGCGATGCTAATGTCTACGACTTTTCGACGAATAGTGTACCGGGTGCCACCGATCGTGATCGAGGCTATTGGCGCGATGTAGGGACGATCGATAGCTATTATGAGGCTCAAATGGACCTCATCAGCGTGCATCCGATTTTTAATCTCTACAATCGGGAATGGCCGATTCATACAGGCGGAAACGACTTGCCTCCGGCTAAGTTCGTCTTTGATGAAGAAGGGCGAAGAGGTTCTGCCACCGATTCAATGGTCTGCGCCGGCGCCCTTCTTTCGGGCGGGACGGTCCGAGGCTCCGTTGTCTCATCAGATGTACGCGTACATTCTGGTGCGGATGTTCAAGATTCTGTGCTGATGGCCGGAGTCGATATTGGTCGGGGTGCAGTGATCAAGCGCGCGATCATCGACAAAAATGTCAAGGTGCCAGCTGGGGTCGAGATCGGTGTTGATCATGAATTTGATCGGGCACGGGGCTTCCATATTTCTGAAAGTGGTGTGGTCGTTTTAGGGAAGGGTGACATTATTCCGGAAACACGCGCTGCTCCTAAGTTAAGGGAAGCCAAGTAAGTCGACTCCTCAGGCTGAACTGCGACTGAGGGCTTCCGTCGATTCTTTTGAGAAGCGTTTGATGTTGGTGGGAGAGGAGCCCAACAACGCTTATGTCCACTTCGTCAGTTTGCTGTGCCTCGCCCTCTAGCAGCATGGCCATGAAACTTGTATCGTCCCGCCATGCGAATTGCGCTTCTTACACGAGAATATCCTCCAGAAATCTACGGCGGTGCCGGAGTGCATGTGGAGTACTTGGGCAAAGAGCTAGCCAAGCTTGTCGATCTTGATGTGTATTGCTTTGGCGGACCACGTTCCGGAGAGGAAGTGAAGGGGCATTTTGATTGGTGGGACGCTTTAGCCGGTGACGACCCTCATTTAGCCAGCCTTCGAACCATGGCGGTGAACCTGGAAATGTCCGCAGCTGTGCAAGGAGCTGACTTAGTACATTCTCATACATGGTACGCAAATTTCGCCGGCATGTTGGGTCAACTAATGTACAGCATTCCTCATGTAATGACCTCTCATAGTTTAGAGCCTTTACGACCTTGGAAAGAAGAACAACTTGGGGGAGGTTATCGAGTATCTCGTTATATCGAGGCTCAGTCGGCGAAGACGGCAGATAAAATTATTGCTGTCAGCGAAGGGATGAAGAGGGATATTTTAAGGGCTTATCCGGAAGTGAGTGCCGGAAAAGTAGAGGTGATCTACAACGGGATCGATACAGCCGAGTATTCCCCTCGTCCGACTGCTGAATCCCAAAGAGCTGTAGAGAATTTAGGTTTAGATCCGCAGCGACCTATCGCTACCTTTGTGGGGCGGATTACGCGTCAAAAAGGGGTGGTGCATCTTTTAGAAGCTGCGGAGTATTTAGCTCCTGAGGTGCAGCTTTTGCTCTGTGCCGGAGCTCCTGATACCAAAGAAATTGCCGAAGAATTTCAGAAGCTAGTCGGTGATTTAAAAGAACGTCGTCAAGGAGTGGTCTGGGTCGAAGAAATGTTGCCCCGCCCTGAGGTGATTCGTCTCTTATCAGGAAGCACGGTCTTTGTTTGTCCAAGTGTCTATGAGCCATTTGGTATCGTTAATGTCGAGGCAATGGGCTGCGGGCTACCAGTGGTTGCTTCCGCGGTAGGCGGTATTCCCGAGGTGGTTGTCGACGGGGAGACCGGCTATCTTGTGCACTTCGAACAAGATGAGATGGGTAATCCGATTGACCGTGAGGCTTTCGCGCGCGACTTGGCTGCCAAGGTGAATGCCGTTGTCGAGAGCCGTGAGGGTGCAAAGGCAATGGGGCAGGCAGGGCGAGAACGGGCGCTGTCGACTTTTTCTTGGGAGAGTATCGCCCAAGAAACGAAGGCTCTTTACGCAAGCTTGATACGATGAGGCGGCTTTGTTGTAGTCTCTTGTCTGAGGAGGAGAGTAGCGAATGTGCGGAATAGTTGGCTATTTAGGGAATCGGCAGGCCGTCCCAGTGCTTTTAGATGGGCTACGCCGTCTCGAATATCGCGGTTATGATTCTGCGGGAGTAGCGATCGTCAATCCACAGGGTTTGGCGGTCGTACGTGCTGTGGGTAAATTAGATAATCTAACCCAGGCGACCACTGATGAGCCCCTGGTCGGCTGTCTGGGCATTGGACATACGCGCTGGGCGACTCATGGCCGGCCTAATCAACGCAATGCTCATCCCCATCGCTCCGGACCGATTGCTGTTGTCCACAATGGTATCATCGAGAATCACCTGGAGCTGAAGGCTCAGCTAATAGCCTCAGGAGTGAAGTTCGAGAGCGATACCGATACCGAGATAGTGGCGCATCTTGTCGATCAGCACTGGAGCAAGCTGACAGACGTGGGCAAGGCGGAGGAACGTCTGCTCCAGGCTGTTCAATTGAGCTTAGCTCAATTGAGAGGGGCTTATGCTTTAGCAATACTGTGTGAGGAAGCACCAGATGCATTAATCGTCGCAAAGAATGCTTCTCCGTTGGTATTAGGTATCGGCAATGAAGAAGTGATTTGCGCTTCAGATATTCCGGCTCTATTGAACTATACTCGAGACGTTATCTTCTTGGAGGACGGCGAAGTCGCCTTGCTCACCCGCGGAGCAGTGAATATCAAAGATAGTTCAGGCAATGCTGTCGAGCGCAGTCCCCAGCGTATTGCTTGGAGTCCGGTGCAGGCGGAGAAAGGCGGGTACAAGCATTTCATGCTCAAAGAGATATTTGAGCAGCCTCGGGCGATCGAAGATACTCTACGAGGGCGATTTTCACTTGAAACAGGTGAAGTTGTCGCATCCGAGTTAGGGATCCCCGTTGAAATAGCTCGGAATGTGGATCGAGTGTACTTTGTCGCCTGTGGAACAAGTTACCACGCCAGCCTCGCGGGGCGCCATTGGATAGAGCAATTGGCTCGTTTGCCCTCCCAAGCCGAGCTCGCTTCAGAGGTTCGTTATCGGGCGCCAGTTTTTACTGAACGAGATTTGATTGTAGCTGTCAGCCAATCGGGAGAGACAGCCGACACCCTGGCAGCCGTGCAGTCTGCTCAGGCTCAGGGAGCAAAAGTATTAGCACTCACGAATGTTCTCGATAGCGCTATTGCGCGTATTGCAGATGGGGCATTTTATACGCATGCTGGCCCTGAAATCGGCGTCGCTTCGACGAAGGCATTCACGACTCAATTGGTGGCAATGCTTCTCCTGGCGACTTTTTTGGTTCAAGAGCGAGAGGTCTTGAGCAAGGATGCATCCAAGAAGATATTGGGTGATCTCGTCGAAGTGCCGAGTTTGATGCGGCGCTGCTTAAGCATAAGGTCAGAGGTGCAAGACGTTGCCAAACGTTGGCATCAAACTGAGCATATGCTTTTTCTTGGGCGCGGCCTTGGCTTCCCCCTGGCTTTAGAGGGTGCATTGAAACTGAAAGAAATCAGCTATGCCCACGCCGAGGGCTACGCTGCGGGTGAAATGAAGCATGGTCCAATTGCTCTGATTGACGAGGAAATGCCTGTGGTCGTGATTGCTCCTCAAGACTCAAACTACGAAAAGACCCTGAGTAATTTACAAGAGGTGAAGGCGCGCGACGGTCAAGTTTTGGCCATCGCGACTGAGGGCGATCAGCAAATGAAGTCGCTCACGGAAGATATTATGGTCATTCCGAATTGTTCTGAATTAGTGATGCCCTTATTAGCATCGGTGCCGCTGCAATTGCTCGCTTACTATACGGCTGACTTTAAGGGGACAGATGTGGACCAGCCGCGAAATTTAGCAAAAACAGTCACCGTCGAATGAGATAGACCTTCCGTTCGAGCTTGCTAGGCTCAAAAATACCGCAACGAGCGTCAGCGGCTGCTGGCGTTTTTTTCTTCGCCTCCATCGATTGAGCGCTATTTTTCGACGGAGGGGGGAGCGAACTCATGCTCAGCGAGCATTCTCAATAGCTCCTCTACGATGGTAGCTAAAGACTTCATTCGTTTGGTAATCTAGGGGTGTGATTTTGGTGGAGCCTGGCAGCTTACTCTTGACCGGTGGTTGCCGAAAGACGATGTCATCACCATGAGTTGTTTTGAATCAGCGAAAGTGAATAGGCTTTCTGTATGCGGTGCGCAATTTAGCCGCTTGTTGTGGGGGGCTGCTTTGAGCTTGCAAGTGGCCTGTGCATCATCTGCGACACCAACGCAAACTCCAGAGCAGCCGCTCGTTCAAGAAAGTGAGGCATCGACATCGATGACCGAGTCCGAACCGGTTGCCGAGGTTGCCGAAGAGATAGGGCCATTGGCAATTCCTACGACTTGCCATGGCGAGAGTGAGGTTTGTGTGCCTGACCCCAAGTGGGTTCGTTCACTTTGTGAAGATGTTTACCCTGCTGTCGCCTTGTATCTATTTCAAAAGTCAGCTCCTTTCACTCACGGCTACTTGACTCGCAAGGTGAGAGCGGTGAATGCATCTGGCGGAGCTACGAGCGGTGATGAATGGTTGCGCTTTGACGAGGAGGTTGTGCTTCTCTATTCGCGTTCGGCTGGCGCAGGCGGAATGCAGGTGAGTGGAGCAGAGGGCGGATATGATGCTTTACGTTGGGATGGCTCGTGCGTGACTCTCGATCACTCCGAGGTGCGTCTTCAGCGTCCACCTCAGCCTGTCGCTGCTGCGGTGAATTGGCGAGCTATTGGCAAAGATATGCAGAAATCCTTAAAGGGTAATCCGGCCATTAAGAAAGCGTACCTAGCTCGGAAGAAAGAATGCAAAGGAGCATTTAGCGGGACCGTGACGAAGCGCTGCGTGCAGCTAGATAAGAAATTGAATCGGGTGATTGTCGATACCTTGGAAAAAGGCGACGTGAGCGTGCCTGAGCCCAAACGACGCCCCGCGGCGGACTAACCTCGACTTTCACCTTTTGTTCGTCGAACAGGAAAAGGCATGAAGGAGACTTCCTTCATGCCTTTTCTTTTCGTTACCGCTCGACTTACGGCGCCGAAAAAGACTAATTGGCCAGGGGTTGTGGCGGAATGGGAGAATCTTCTTTCTTCTGAGGTGAGAGTCGCTCCCCTTCGGGACTCATCATACTCGTCTTGAGGCCGAGCTTTTCTAATTGCGGCAGGATAGTTTTCGCATCTCCAGCAACAACGACTTGATACCCTTGCAGGTCGCAATAGGGTTCGATCGCCGCTCTGCTTTTTTCCGTCGTAATTGCCGCAATTTCTGCTGGCCACGTGAACCAAAAATCGACAGGGCGTTCATAGATAGGTAGGGACGCTATGCGAAGGCCCAATTGATCGAGTCGCTCGAACTTCAGCGGAAACCCAAGAAGAAGCCCTTCGACCGCCTCATTTCTCTCTGCATCGGTCAGAGGGCTTTGAGCACAAAGCCCTTGAATTTCACGAAATATTTCATCGATGCTGGGTCCGGTGGTTTCGGTGCGAACTTGAGAGAAGATGCCCAAGTAGCCAGCTTGACGGTAGCGTTGAAAGAAGCTGGTTGCTCCGTAAGTGTAGCCTTTATCCTCTCTCAAGTTGAGGTTGATTCGGCTGGTAAACATCCCTCCCAGACGTTCATTCATGACGCTTTCTGCATAGTATTGAGGGCTATGAACATCCCCTGCTCGGCGCACGACTGCTAAGGCCGATTGTGGAGCGCCAGGATAGTCGACGATAATGGCCTCTGGATGCATTACCGGGGATTGAATCGATGTCTTCAGCTCCTGACGCTTTCCGTGCCAGGTGCCAAAAAATTGTTGAGCGAGAGCCTGTGCTTTCTCGAGTTGAATATCGCCGACGATCACGAGTTGAGCTGAGTCTGCCGCGAGAAGTTCTTTTGCGTGGGCGCGAACACTATCAATAGTAAGAATTTTTAGTGATGAGGTTGTGCCCTCGATGGGTCTTCCCGCGTAGCCTTTACCAAAGAGCGATGCCGCAACAGCAATATTCATTGCAGATTGCGGTTGGTCTTTACGACTCATGGCTTGAGCAAGGTGGTGTTTTTTGCGCCGCTGGAATTCGGCCGGGGGAAATTCTGGAGAAAGGACAACTTTCGCCAATAATTCCAGGCTTCGAGGGGTATTTTCTGCCAGGGCGTTGAGACTCAGCAGAGAATAGTCGAGGCCAGTGCGAGCCGAATAGTCTGTTCCCAGTTGACCAAATTCATCGCTGAGTTCAAGAGACGTGAGGCCGGTAACCCCCTCATCGAGCATGTCGATTGTGAGGGCTGTTAATCCTGCTTGGCCTTCTGGATCTGATGCGGCTCCTTGATTGAGGATCAAATGGACTGATACCAGAGGCGCGCCGTGACGCTGGAGATGCCAAAGAGTGAGCTCCTCCGTGATCTTCACTCGTTGAATTTCGGGAGGCGCCCATTCCGGTCGCGGTCCAGGCTCAGGTAAGCTGATATAGCGAGCATCTTTCACCGGGGGTTGCTCTACATTTTTGGCATCGACGGCATTGGTCGGTGGCGGAGATTGGCAAGCCATGGGGAGGCTGGCGCAGGCGAGAAGGAAGCAGAGTTGGGCAGTGATACGCAAGGGATTCATCGTGCGATTCGCAGGAGAGAGAGTTGGTGCCAGAGATAGGTTTTCAAAGAGGGACGAAGCGAGAAAAGCCATTATTTTTTTCCTTGGGATGAATCGCTCGCCTGTTGAGTGGCCTGCTTATCTGAAGAGAGAGGAGGCGGAACTGGTTTTTCTGCCTCTTGGAAGGATTTTTTGACTTCTGCTTGGGGGTTGCCGGGTAAGATATCGATGCGCACGAAGCGGTCCAAGGTCAGATAGCTGCGACCCGCTTGAATCACATCTTCGGAGCTAGCCTTCTCATAGCGCTCAAAATCAGCTTGCAGGTAGTCGCCCCGGCCCTGATGTAAGAAGTAGTTCCCGATCAGGCTGGCGCGCGAAGAGTAGCTCTCTAGCTGTCGAAAGAATGACTTTTTGAATGAATTTCGGGCGCGTTGAAGTTGTTGAGCGCTTGGCTTTTCAGCGAGCGCTTTCTCAAGAGCGCTGATAGTCGATGAGTAAAGCTCCTCTACCTGAGTACCAGGTGCCGCCGTCACTTCGACAATGTAGCTGCTGGAAAGCTTCATCGACATTTGGAAGGCATGAATCGATGACGCGACCTTCTTATCATAGACGAGTTCCTTAAATAGGCGACTTGTCTTCCCTGTTGCTAGGACGCTGGACAGCAGGTCAAGTTCAGCGTCGCCCTTTGCGTAGAGCGGAGGCGTAGGCCATGCCAGATAAATTCGCGGCAAGGTCACCTTGTCTTCAATCGTCCAATGACTAATACCCGTGAGCTGAGGTTCAGCTGCTTGGGGGGCAGGAGCTCGCTCTCCGCTTGGCATATCGCCGAAGTATTTTTCGATATCGGCCTTGGTTTTTTCTTTGTCGAAGTCGCCGACAATCACCAGCGCAGCATTCGCTGGTACATAGTAGGTTTCGAAGAAAGCCTTGACGTCTTCCAAGCTCGCGGCACTTAAATCTTCGTGAGAGCCTATGGGGGTATGTCGGTAAGGGTGGCCTGGCGGATAGAGTGCTTCGCTCAGGTACCACCAAGCCATGCCATAGGGTTGGTTTTCGTAACGCTGACGACGTTCGTTTTTGACAACGTCTCGTTGGTTATCCAATTTCTCTTGGGTAAGAGCAGGCAGGAGAGAGCGCATGCGATCGCTTTCGAGCCAGAGCGAGAGCTCCTGGTACTGCTTGGGAACAAGCTCATAATAGTTGGTTCGATCGCGATTGGTGGTCCCGTTTACTTTCGCCCCGATCGGTTCGAGAGGAGTAAAGTATTCTTGATTGTAGTTCTCGGAGCCTTGAAACATGAGGTGCTCAAATAGGTGAGCGAATCCTGTCCGTCCTTTCTGCTCGTAACTAGAGCCGACGAGGTACACAACCTCAGTCGAAACAAAAGGGAGAGTGTGATCTTGGCTCAAAAGAATGCTTAAGCCGTTCTCGAGTTGATACTCCTCAACGTTTAACTCCGGTGCCTCGACAGAGACCGAAGTCGTTGTCTGGGCTGTCATCTGAGAAGCCGAATCACTTGAGTCAGCATCTGTTGCCCAAGAGTTGGCCTTGAGCGTCAGAAGGCCCAGGAATCCCAGAGTGGTGGGTAAGAGATAGCGAAGAGAGTTGGAGCGCGCCATAGACATACGCTCTTGCAGACAGGCGGTCTTGTCAAAGGGTTAGCGACCGCAGGCTTGCTTTCCTTGCTCGCATTTAGCCCAGCTCGCGCTCGACCTTGCTCGCGTTCGACCCTGCTCTCACTTGAGCAATCCACTAATTGTCGAACGTCACTCCGCGGCAGCTAGAGCCGATGTCGTGTCGATCGGTAATGTACGCGTGGAGTGCTGGAGAGTTTGGCGGCTGGTTACCAGGTCTGCGCTGTTGAGCGCGCTTTTGGATTCTAAAATCTCTCGAATCGCGGGTATACAGCCTCCACAACTATTTCCGGCTCCGCAGCTCTTTGCGACTTTGCTCACCGTAGACGCACCATCGTCAATGACGGCATGAATATTATGGTGAGAAACTTCTCGGCAGTGGCAAATCAGCATGACAGAATGAGAGGCAAAAAAGTCGGATAACAATTGAAGTTGAATAGCGCTATCGAGAGTAGGAGCATTATTCCCGATAAAAACGTCTTCGCCTTCGTTCAGGTTCCGTCTAGCACTTTGAAATTCGATATCAATATGATGTTGATGATCGTGATCAGTTTTTACCAAGTTGTCAGCAAGAGTCCGTTTAAGAGAATAAATTCTGACTGCAGTAGAAATTTCGGTACTTCCTCTGGGGTTCTCCTGAACGCTTGCTCAATGAAGCTGGAAGACAATCGGTACGATGATCGTTGTGGAACCCGCTCCCCGGGGAGGTGCTGGAATTTTTCCAAGAGAAAGCACGCCCTTCTGGGCTGCAGATGCGAGCAAGCTGTCCCCTGTGAGCATCGAGACTGCATCGATATGTCCTTCTGCATCAAGGCTCACCTTCAGACGTACTTGTCCTTCAATACCGAGTCGTTGGGCCCTCCGCGGATAGTTTTTTAGTCCTCCACGGGCGAGCACTGTGCGTACCAGCTGGTGCCACTTCTTGAGAGCGTCAACTCTTTCTTGGCTAGTTGTTGAACCACCGTTTTTGACGCCAAAGGCAGAGCCTGGACTGCTTTGTCCACTCGTTTCTCCTGTGAGGCCTTTACGTGTTGAGGCGAAATTTTGAAAGTTTGCCGTCGCGTAGGGGTTTGAGGCCGCGAAGTCGTTGTTCTGCAGCGCGGCCGAAGGTGTTTCCTCTGGCTCTGCCGTGAGAAGAGCGGGCGCTGTTACCTCTATTTTAGGCTCAGGTCGGGAGCGTTGACGGGCTTGTGGACTAGTTTTTGGTTGTGCAGACGCCGGCTGAGTTTTCGGGGCTGGGGCAATTGAGGTTCCCGACAGGTCTCCCCGAGGAAGTGGTGTGGGTGGCGGAGCTATCTCGATCTCAATTGTGTCTCCTTGTGGTGCGTCATGGTGGAGAAATTCTACCGGGGCTAGTTGTGAGCCAAGCAGGATGCAGAAAGCATGGGCGCCAAAAGAAAGGCTTAGAAATGCGATGACACCATTTCGCCCGTGAAAATTATGCGCGGAAGCCCCCCTCTGAAAGTGCTCTGGCGGAGTGGCGTTGAGCCCTTGGTCTTCGGTCGGCTCGATGAGTAGGTTTTTCTCTGCTCTCTCGGTGACGCCACGAGCCTCTGCGGTTAGACCAGCTTCATCATGCTGCGATGCAGAACGTTGAGTAGAGGATGCAGCGAGCATGGAAGATT
>JAKVCH010000080.1 GCA_022447485.1 Polyangiaceae bacterium
CTGGCGACAAAAAGAAAGCACCTGGGTCCGAAAGCAGTGTCCCTCGGGCATCACCCAGAGTGGGCGCGCCCGCAGGGACTTTTCGGAGATAGAGTTTTTTTTCAATAAAGAATCGCCAGGGGGCAGATAAGCGAACATCGTTTCCAGGCCGAGCACGCGTTCGTCGATGCCGTCGATGGCGAGGGGGGTAGCGGCAAGTCCGGCATCGAGAGTGTCGTTTTTGAGTCGCGCGATCATCTCCTCTGTTTGGAGTTCCTCGATAATCAATTCGACTCGAGGGTACTGCTCAAGGAATACGCCGAGAAATAGAGGGATGGTGGTGGCCGAGAGCGTGGGGATCACCCCGAAACGAAAAAGGCCCTGGGGTTCATCTGCCGACGAGACCACTTGGCCCAAGCGCTCAACATCTTGCAGCACCGTCCTCATCTGCGCGACTGCTGCCCGGCCCGCTTGGGTAAAAAGAATCGGCTTCTTCTTACGGTCGAAGAGGGTGACCCCGAGCATTTCTTCGAGCTTTTGGATCTGCATCGATAGTCCGGATTGCGAGACCGCACAGTGGGCCGCCGCTTGGCGAAAGTTCGCTTTATCGGCCACAGCCACTGCATAGCGCATCTGAGTCAGGGTGATCTGGGAGAGGTCCATGGTTTCACTGTAATCATTTTTAGTGAACGTGCGAGAAAAACGTTCGATTGGACTGCGGGCAGCATCCTAGCCATCTTCAGTGTGTCGAAGCGGCCTTTCTGCCTGTTTCGAACAAATCAAAACCAAAGGAAAAAGCATGTCTCTGATTAATACCCCTGTTCAACCCTTTTCAGCCACCGCTTATCATCAAGGGGAGTTCGTGACCGTCAGCGATGAATCCCTCAAGGGTAAGTGGTCAGTATTCGTTTTTTACCCCGCAGACTTTACTTTCGTGTGTCCCACTGAGCTCGAAGACTTAGCGGACCACTACGGCGAGTTTCAAGCTCTGGGCGTCGAGGTTTATGGCATTTCAACGGATACGCACTTCAGCCACAAGGCTTGGCACGACTCGTCCGAGGCAATCGCTAAAGTGCAGTATCCTCTCGTCGGCGATCCTACGACTCGTCTGGCACGTCAATTCGGCGTTCTTATCGAAGAAGAAGGCCTAGCGCTGCGCGGCACGTTTGTGATTGATCCCGAGGGTTTGATAAAAGCTTACGAGATTCATGACAACGGCATTGGCCGTGATGCGCAAGAGCTTCTGCGCAAGGTGAAGGCTGCTCAATACATTCAGAGCAACCCGGGAGAGGTGTGCCCCGCTAAGTGGAAAGAAGGCGCCGCGACGCTCACTCCCTCTCTTGATCTCGTCGGAAAGATCTAGTCGCAGGCCGTGCAACGGCAATTGCTGCTTGGCGCCTGGGCCCTTTGGGGCCCGGCCTGCAGTTTTCTGCCGAGCCCCCCATTCGACCTGAACGCTCCACCACCAAACACAATTCGCTTTTCCAAGGAGATCGCCATGCTCAATCCCGCCTCAAGAAAACAAATCCAAGACGCGCTTCGAAATATGCAGCAGCCTGTCGAGTTCCGCCTTGCCCTCGACGCCTCCGCTCCAGCACAGGAGCTCGAGGACTTCGCCACTGACTTTTGCAGGCTCTCCGAAAAGCTCAGCATCTCACCATCGGTGCTGGATGCTCGCAAGCCGTCTTTGAGCATCGGGCTCCAAGGAGAGGAACCTCGGGTGCAATTTGCTGGGCTTCCTCGGGGGCATGAATTGAGTTCGTTTGTTCTCGCCGTCTTGCATGTCAGTGGTCATGCGCCCAAGTTCTCAGCAGCTGACTTGCAACGCTTGGATGCCTTAGAAGGCGTCTTTCAATTGGAAACCTTCTATTCTGCTTCCTGTCAAAACTGCCCAGAGGTGATTCAGGCACTTGACGCGATTGCTGCGCGAAACCCTTCGGTTACTCATGTGGCCATCGATGGTGCTGTCTTTCAGTCGGAGGTTGCCGAGCGAAACATTCTTGCCGTGCCTGCTGTCTACCTCAATGGAAAGCCATTTCTTCAGGGGCGCGCCTCTATTTCTGAGATCGTAGAAAAGCTTGCTCCCGCGGACCCTGCGTCTGAGCTGCAGCGCTGGAATCAAAAAGAAACTTATGATGTTTTAGTGATTGGTGGCGGTCCAGCGGGTGCGTCAGCAGCGGTGTATGCTGCTCGCAAAGGGATCCGTGTTGGGCTGCTTGCGGAGCGTTTTGGCGGCCAGGTTCTCGACACCCAAAGTATTCAAAACTATCTATCGGTTCCCGAAACCGATGGGCCTCGTTTTGCGGCGGCACTCGAGGAGCACGTCAATCATTATGACGTAGAAATGCTCCTCGGCCAGCGGGTGAAGCGCTTGGCTCCTGGCCAGCCTCATCAGATTCATTTGGAAAACAATGCAGTTTTAAAAGCAAAAACAGTGGTGATCGCAACGGGCGCCCGGTGGAGGAACTTGGGTGTTCCGGGCGAAAAACAGTATCAAGGACCAGGCGTGACCTACTGTCCTCATTGCGACGGACCGCTTTTCCGTGACCAGTCGGTGGCCGTCGTGGGCGGTGGAAATTCCGGCGTTGAGGCTGCGATTGACTTGGCCGGTATCGCCCAAAAGGTCGCCCTATTTGAGATAGGCGATGAGCTGCGCGCGGATGCTGTTTTGAAAGAAAAGCTCAGCAGCTTGAGTAATGTGGACGTTCATTGTGGTGCTGCGCTGACTAAAATTTCTGGAAATGGCCAAAAGGTCAACTCCTTGGAGTTTGAGTCAAAGGCCACTGGCGCACTCGCTCAACTGGATATCGATGGTGTCTTCGTACAAGCTGGACTTGTGCCCAATTCCCAATTCTTAGAGGGCGTTGTGGATCTCACTGCGCAGGGTGAAGTTCTGGTCAATGAACGGGGCGCAACCAATATCTCCGGCGTTTTCGCGGCGGGGGATGTGACGACCGTGCCTTATAAACAAATCATCATCGCCACAGGTGAGGGAGCCAAGGCTTCTTTGGGAGCCTTTGATCATCTGATGCGTGCCTAGCCTTCTTTCGAGAATTTGGCTCCCCGACGAGGGCGTGGTTTTCTAACGCGTGCCAGGCTTTTGCTTTTCTACCTCGAGCGGAAAAGCAAAGCCATCGAGCGGAAAAGCCGTTCGATGGCTCGTTCAGAAGCAGCGGTGGAAGCCCGTCGAGCAAGCCGCGAAATAGCTCTCAGCTGAAACAATTGACGATAAGATAATTAACCACTTGATGCGACATCACTTATTTGTTTAGGTCGGGGCAATGTGCTTCGGCACGCTTAAACAAAACGCAGTTGGGATGGAAACTACCGAGGCAGTCAGCGTCGGTACCCACTCTACAGCTTAAGGGGATAGTGATGAACAAACGAAGATTATTCGGAACATTCGTATTGATGGCGGCATCCATGACTGGATTTGGCTGCAAAGATGAAGAAGAGAGCGAACGCTCGCTCGATGGCATGGGCGGAGCCCCTGGACTGACGGCAGCGCAAGAGCTATTCGACGAATTACAGAGCGAAATTGACGATCTAAAGGCGCAGCTCGCTGCTGCGACCGGCGACGCAATCCCAGGCCTAGAAACTGCTTTGGAAGAAGCGGAAGCGCAGCTCGAAGAGTGCCTGAACCTCGGCGCTTGTGAAGGTTTTAGTCAGACAGCAACAGCGCTTTCTGCTTTGACCGACGCTATCTGCACGCAAATCTACTCTTGCTGCGAAGACTCGGAAGCTAAGGCCACCTTGGGTGCTGCGTTTGCCGACCTGGATAGCTGTAAGTCCAGCTACAAGGCTCTATTGGTCGCTCCGAATCAGACTCTGAACCTGCCGAGTCTGCCTGCTGGCTTCGAGAACGTTGCAAACGTCGGTGAGATTGGCGACAAAATTCAGAGTGGACGCATCTCACTCGATAGTGACGCTCTGGCCGCTTGTGCGGAGCAGCTTGCTGACCAGGCCTGTGGCGACGAAGAGACGCCGCCCGTGGCCGTCTTGGAATGTGGGGAAGAAGCAGCAGAAAACCCATGCCAAAACTTCATCATCGGTCTAGGTGAGCAAGGAGACCGCTGCCTCGAAAATGAGGAATGTGCCGAGGGATTCACCTGCCAGGGTGACGAAGGTCAATACAATGTTTGCGTTGCCGAAAAGAAAGAAGGCGACCCTTGCCAAACAGATAGCGATTGTGCCAGTAGCGCAGAACTCTACTGCAGCGATACGAGCGGAACTTGCGAAGCTGATCGAGTCGAAGGGGAAGATTGCGCTTTCCTCGACCCCTCTCTGAATGACGATTCGGTGACGCTTACCGTTCCCTGTGCCTCTGGGTTCTATTGCAGCGTCGAGACTTCTAAGTGCGTGAGTGAGTGTGACCGCATTGAAGAAGATGGTCTCTGCAACTTGAGTACCAACTGGTGTGAAACGGGGCTTTCTTGCTCTTTCAGCAACGAGGAATCTTATGGTGACCAGGTGGGGCGTTGTGAGGATAATTCCCCGAGTTACACCGAGCCAGGTGAGTTGTTTCGCACCAACACAAATTCTAGTGAGTTCTATGCTTACTATGGTGGTGGAAGCAGCTGTGAAAATTTCGGCGGATCCATCTACCAAAGGTTTTACCGCGTTTACAATGACGACACTTGCCCAGAAGATACGCAGAACGGCCCCTGCCCTGCCTATGAATTCTTCTGCGATGAAGAGGCGGGTGAAAGCTGTACGTTTGATGACCAATGTCAATCAGACGCGTGCTTCGGTGATGTCTGCCTGGCGATTTGTTCCGAGGATAGCGATTGCGGCTCCGGCGAGCTTTGTCTAGGCGATGCTTGCTACCCAACGGTCGAGCTGGACGACGACTGTGACTACACCGAGCAGTGTCAAGATACCCAATTCTGCAACGGTGGAACCTGCGACGATAAGGGCGAAGACGGCGATACCTGTGGCAGTAATGACCAATGTGCAAGCGGTACCTACTGCGATACATTTAACTTGGGTGAATGCCTGACGAACGAGGGGCGTGACGACGGTGACGATTGCGCCGCTTGGTACAACTGTAAGAGCGGCCGTTGTGACTATGATGACTATGAGTGTAAGGGTGATAGCGCCGATGATAGCGTCTTCAAGGCAGAGGGAGACGACTGCCTCTTAGATAGTTTCTACACTAACAATATCGAAATGGATCCTTGTCAAAATGGTCTTTACTGCAAGCGTAACGACCCAAGTGCCTTATCCAATCGAGAAGGTACTTGTACCGCCCAAATCCCAACGGGTGAGGTTTGCGATTACTATCAAGGAAACACTCAGATCAGGCAATGCGCAGGCAACGTCGGTTGCGAAGCGAATAGTCAGGGAGCCTATGTTTGCCCGGTACCAGTTGACTTGATCAATGCCGGAGAGGCCCTCTCCTGTACTCTGTCTCTTCATTCTCGAACCAGTTATTAATAGCAATAGCTATTCGTTAGCGAAGAGCGACTCGGAGCGCACTCTCCGAGTCGAAGAAAAAAGAACCACCCCAGGCAAGGCCAGGGGTGGTTCTTTTTCTTGTCAGAGGATCCAATAACCAGTGGGGTTGTCCGGGCATTGGAACGGTCCACACTCCAAAAAGGTTGCGATCACTTGAAGAAGCGCCAGGCCCGTGACGAAGTAGCCCATCCAACGCGCAGGCCGATAGTTTTCCCAAGACAATGGGGCGGGAGAGTGTTCATCGACCGGCAGGAGCAGAAAAACGCCAACGGCGATCAGAAAGCAGAGAAAGACAATCAGTGCCCAAGTGTAGAGATGAATCCCGGCGACAGAGCCACCATAACCACTGCCTGGTGTTTCGCAGATATGGAGGAGGATTTGACGGCTTGAGAGAAGGAGTCCAAAGATTCCGCCAAAAATACAATAACCATAATGGGCAGTTTTGATTCCAAAGCGTAGATTGAGCATGGCGCCCATGCCCATGATAAACATCGCGATCCTCTGCAGAAGGCAGAGAGGACAAGGCATATCGCCGGTTAGTTGAATGCCAAACGCTCCAACAATAGGAGACATCAGTATTCCTAAACCGAGAATGTGCATACGGTAGACAAATGGTTGCATGAGTCAGGCTCCTAAAACGCGAGTTGCAGACTGTCGGTGGCATGGTGATGGAACCAAAAAACTGCCAACACGAGGGATAGCCAAAAAAAACGAATCGCCGCGACCCTGCGGTTGAGCAGCATGAAAAAGTAAGCGGCGGTAACAACAGCGAAGATGAGCGCCATCATCGCTGCACCACCTTTCTCTTTTGAGGGCGCTTTGGCAGAAAGGGAGCTGGGTGAGGTCGTCTCGGTAGAACGAGTAGCGAGGGCAGTAATTCCATCAATTCACCCTAGGTCTGTTGGGGGAGGGAGCCAACTACTGTTGGGAGCCTTGCTCATCGACGCGCGAGATAGCTCCACATGCGGGGTTTTCATCTTTGGCTCAGCAGGCGCCGTAGAAGCTCCGGAGCACGGAAGGATAGTCCGAGGCGTTTTTTAGTCTAAAGCCAATTCTGAACTGTCAATGTTTTCGGATGCCTAGATTTGTTCAAACTAGGTGCGTGGAAGCGCTCAGACAGTTGCGAAATCGCATGCTGGTCTCCACCTTTTCAAGATGCATCGTTTTTACCTCTCATCGTTCCCGCGCTTTATCTTTGGCGCTACGGCTAGCCTTTGTTCACTGGTTGCTTGTTCTGGAACACGGCTCACCGCCGACGAGAAACAAGCTCAGTCCGAGACGGCTATCGAGGTGAACGACCTTGAACCAGGAGTTGTCAATGAGCAAGGGGACGGGTTTCTTTCAATCGAAGATCAGTCGAGCGGCCCGCCTAACAATGACGTGAGCGCCGGTGATAGCGAGAACCCCGCTACCTGTGAGATCGCCGCGGAACAAAAGAGCTACATAGGATGCAGCTTTTGGCCGACCGTTACTTATAATAAGGTTTTCGAAGAATTTGATTTCACGGTTGTTGTGTTCAACGGTGGCGTTGAAGATGCCGAGCTTCAGTTCACCGGGGGGGCTTTGGCTGAGACTCTGGTAGAAGTAGTGCCTGCTGGTGAGTTGAAGGTTGTCTCACTTCCCTGGGTGCCTGAGCTGAAAGGCACGGAATGGAATTCGTCCAATACGTTTGGCGATAGGGTTTATGAGTCTGTGCGCAAGGACCGCGGAGCGTATCACTTGGAGACCTCTTTTCCCGTGACCGTTTGGCAGTTCAATCCACTGCAGTATGAAAAGCCCGAAGCGGATGTGGCTGGCTGTCATACAAACTTTAATCCCGGGAGCTGTTTCTCCGTGAGTAATGACGCCTCCCTACTCATTCCCGATACAGCCCTCACCGGCAATTATCGCGTGCCCGGTTGGGGTGGCGAAGAGAATACCATCTACAGTGGCGCGGCGAGTGGCTTTGCGGTCACTGCGACAGAAGACAACATGACGGTTCGGTTGCAATACGGTCCTCGTTGCGAGGCGACTTCAAGGTGGAATGAAGACGGCATGTGTACCCAGGGTGGTGGAGGTCTTTCTCCACAGCCTCCGAGTGGTCAAGACGAATTCACGTTGAATGCAGGGGATGTCATGCAGGTCATGGGAGCATTTACTAGTGAAGCCGCAGGCAGTCATGGTGATCTCAGTGGCACCCAAGTGCAGGCCGATAAGACTGTGCAGGTCCTCGCTCTCAATCCTATTGCGAATATCCCCGATCTGCTGACCGGGAATGCGGATCATTTGGAAGAAAGTGTGCTTCCAGCCGAAGCCTTAGGGAAGCGTTATATCGTTGCACCACCAACAGCACCTACTGGACAAATCGAAGGCGGTCACGTTGTGCGCTTGATTGGGAATATCGATGGTACTGAGCTCGTCTGGTCAGGGGATCGGCCCGCGGACGCGCCAGACTCTCTCAATGCGGGTGAGTTTTGGGTGAGTGGTGTGGTCGATAAAAGCTTCTCTGTAGAAGGCTCAGCGTCTTTTTCGCTGGCTTCTTATATGCTCGGAGGCGGTAAGCAGGGTGGAAGCGAATGTCTCGATATCGGCACCTACCCCTGTTTAGGCGATCCGGCGATGAGCATGGTTGTCACTCCGGAGCAGTTTCGGACGCAATATTCATTCTTGGCCCCGACGGACTACGTAAAGAACTTTGCAGATATCCTGCTGCCTGATGGCGCCAACGTCACTTTGAATGGTGCCACGATTTCAGCGACAGAGGCCGTCATCGAGGGCTGGAGCGTGGCTCGTGTGCCTTTGGAAGGTGACGGAGCTTACCGGATTGAGTCGGATCAACCGGTGGGACTCCAGGTGATGGGTTATGGGCACGCGACCAGCTATTACTATCCGGGTGGCCTGAATTTGAAATTGATTTCCGAGCCGCCGCCAGAGATCGTGATCGTACGCTGACCATTTCTCTGTTACTTAGCCGAAACCTAGGGGTGACGAGTCAAATCGAGCCGACGAACGCAAGTTAGGGACTTTGTTGAGGCGTAAGTAAAGCTATTTTACCAAGCGAGAGGCTGTGAAGGCTGTCTTCTTCGAGTGTTCTTGAAGAACAGTGTGATTAAACATCAGCAAAATTGGTCGCAGCTTATGTCTCAACAATGCTTCCTTTTTTCGACCCTTTGGTAAAACAGAAAGCGCTTTCAGAGGCTTCCGGCGAAAACAATACTTAAAGGAAGTCAGGGCAAGGTACTAGCAGTGGACCTCCCCGACTCCGCTCCCCAAACGCCCTCGATTTTAAGACCCATCCTCCCTTTTCTTGCTTGCGGCCTGTTGCTCGCGGGCTGCACAGGCGAAGAGGGCCAGACTCCCGGGCAGCGAGCCAATGCCACCGTTACTTCACCGTCCGAGACAGGCTCTTCAAATGCGGATGCCCAAAACGTCGGCAGCGCTGCGGCGACGTCGAGCGTTGAGACGGGCCCTGAGGTGACATCGAGCGGCCCCTCTTTCTCTTCTCCTGCTGAGGACTCGGATTTGGTCGAAATTCGTCGCGCCGAGGGCCCCGGAGTTCCGAGTTTACCCGACTCAAGCGCATCTGATCCGACGCAATGTGATGATAGTTGGGGTGAAGAAACGAATGGCTCGGTCACATGGTATACGTTTGACCAAGGCACGATCGACCAAGGTGATATTCATTGCTCCTATGGCATCCAGCTGAACCCAGACCGCGTGGAAAAGATCACTACTGGGGCCGGCCAATACTTTGCTGCCATCAACACGAGCGATTACGATGCCTCTGCTAGCTGCGGTGCTTGCGTCGAGATCACGCGCGTGGAAACAGGCGCGAGTGTCGTGGCAACCGTCGTCGACGAATGTCCTATCGACAGCAATCCAAAGTGTGTGAAAGGTCATATTGATCTCTCGAAGGCTGCCTTTTTGGAGTTGGGCGAAGAAGTCGAAGGTTACTTAGGGCAACGAGCGGGCCGCGATACGATTGAATGGAAGTTCGTGCCCTGTGCGCCCGCAGAGCCTGTTAGTCTGCGACTCAAGGAGCCGGACAACGCCTATTGGAATGAGGTGGTGGTTGAGCAGAGCCAGTACCCGGTGGCGCTCCTGGAGGTAAAGGTCGGTGATCAGTGGCGTACCGCTACTCGAGGGGCCTACAACTACTTTCGTCCCCCCAACGGCGAGATGGGCACGGCTCCCTACCAAGTGAAGGAGACCGATATGAACGGCACAGTCATTGAGACTGAGCTGACTCTCAGCGCCGGGCGTCAAAGCACTGGAGAGCAATTCGATTGCCAAGAGTAGCCGCTGCGCCAGCTGAGTTCACGCGGCGAGCTCGCGCTGCGAGCCCAGCTGGGGAGCAGAGCTGGGGAGCAGAGCTGGGGAGCAGAGCCGGTGAACGCGTCACGGGCTCTGCTGCCTGGTCAAGGCTTAGCGAATATCAAGGCTTAGCGAATAACAAGTCTTAGCGAATATCAAGGATGCGGCAGCCGCGACAGCGGTCGTCTGCGCCTTCTGAGGTGTCTGCATCGTCGCAATCTTCCCCTGGGTCCACTGTGCCATCGCCGCAATACCCACCAGCGAGGCGACAGTCGGCGGCGCATTGATTGTACCCACCAAGGTTATTCGCCGTACCATCGTCACATTCCTCGCCAAAGCCAATGATGCCATCGCCGCAGATAGCTGTGCAATCAGAACGACGGGCATTAAAGCCAGCAAGAGTCAGACGAAATGATGAGCCCTCTTTTTTTCGCTCGGCATGAAAGACCTTGATCTCGTAGAGCTTATTACCACTCGCATCTAAATTGTAGTCAGCCGCAGTGGTTTGATTGACGGCAACAGTGCCTTCCAAGGGTACATGAGTCCCTCCTAAGTCCAGCGCCAATTTGCCATTCACAAAAACCCAGACGTCATCATCTCCAGTAAAATTCAAGGTGGCGTCTGTTTCTGGACCGAAGGGGAACCAATAGGTCACTTCGGTGGTGAAGTGGAAGTTATGCATGCCGCCTGGGAGACCAGCGACATCTCTCTCCCATTTCCAGTCGTAGCCATAGAGGTCCGGAACTTTTGCCTCGTCATCCTCGTTATTGCCCATCTTTTGGTCGATGTCATCGAGAGGGAAGAATAGAGGGTTGCCGTCAAATTCGACCGTTGTTCCGCGGGCGTAGCAGG
>JAKVCH010000081.1 GCA_022447485.1 Polyangiaceae bacterium
GATGGTCTTTTACAATTAAGAGTCCTGGGGGTCAGCGAGCACGATGTAGAGACCCACGTGGAGGTGGGAGGGATCCTCTCCGATCGAAAGGGAGTGAATTTACCGGGTGCAAAGTTGAGCCTGCCGGCGCTCACAGAAAAAGATATTCTCGACTTGAGATTTGCGGTTGATGAGCTGAAGGTCGATTATTTGGCGCTGTCGTTTGTCCGTTCAGCGGAGCATGTCTTGGAGGCGAAGCGCCTTGCCGGTGATGTTCCGGTGATTGCAAAGCTAGAAAAGCCTGAGGCTGTTGAGAATCTCGAAGAGATCATGGACGCTGCGGATGGCATTATGGTTGCGCGGGGTGATTTAGGTGTCGAAGTTGGAGCTGAGCGCGTCCCCATGATCCAAAAGAAGATGATTCGTTTGGCGAATTCCCGGGGGAAGCCCGTCATTACTGCGACCCAAATGCTTGACTCGATGATTCGAAATCCACGTCCGACTCGTGCCGAAGCCGCCGATGTCGCCAATGCCGTATTAGATGGCTCTGACGCTGTCATGTTGAGCGGAGAAACGGCCAGCGGTCGCTATCCACGGGAGTCCGTCGAGATGATGCGGGCACTTATTGACGAGGCTGAGGCATCCGAACAATTTCGCTCTACTCCAGAAGTTGGTGTCGATACATTTGCCGGTTGGGAGTTTTCTACTGCGGCAGCTCGGGCGGCTTCGTTGTATTCGCGAGAGCTTCCCCTCGTTGCCGTTGTGGTGATTACCCGGAGAGGACGAACTGCGGAGTTACTTTCTGCAATGCGCCCCAACGCCCCGATTCTGGCTTTGACCCCAGACGCTCCGACTGCGCAGCGCTTAGCCCTACGCTGGGGCCTGGAGTCGTCATTGGTTGAGTTGCCGGATTCAGTCGCCGACGCGATCTCCTTAGCTCGCTTAGAACTCCGTCAGCGCTTTCCCAATGTAAATAGTGGTTCTTTTGCGATGGTCTCTGCTTATCCGTACGGTCTACGAACTAATTCGATTACCCTGCAGAGCCTCGAAGAGCCGGATGATATTGATTCCTTTCCGGATGAGTCAATTCGTTTGGGTTGAGGTACTTAGGAAGGTGTTGATTCGGGGAGCCAAAGCGGTTTTTTTTCCATTACCTCGAGAAAGAGTTGCGATTCAAGAAAGTCAACGAGCCAGCTTTGCAGATTCGGGTAGGGGAGTCTGTTGAATCGCTCAATATCGATACCCCGATATTGACGAATGAAAGGTGCGATTGCCGCATCGGCGAGGGTCCACCGTCCGCCGACTAGAAAACCGTCAGTGAGTTCTCTTTTGAGACGGCCTAAAAATTCTTCGGCCTTCTTTCGGTGATGAGACAGCTCTTCTGGCGGATAACGATCACTATACTTCGTGCGGTCAAGGTGCATCTTAAAAGGACCATCGTTCTCTTGAATTAAGTCTGCTGTTCGAGATTTTTCTGTCGCGGTGGAGGGGCGCCAGCTTTGCGGGTCGTTTTGACTCAACGCCCACTTCATGATCTCGAGACTTTCCTCCAAGGTGATGGTCGTGCTCAGTACCAAGACGGGCACTGTCCCCTTGGGAGAGGCTAGGAGCATTTCTTCTGGCTTATTGCGCAATAAAATTTCGCGGTGCTCGTATTGAACCTCTGCAACACCCAGGGCAAGTCGGGCACGAATCGCGTAGGGGCAGCGACGGAAAGAGTAAAGATGAGGGAACACGGTTTGGCTTTAGAACTCGCGCTTTCCCTCCGCAAGAGAACTATCCTGTGCGCGCTTTGCTGAAAGCTCTCCCTTTGCTTCTTTCATCGCGAAGCCATCGCCCCTTCCATGGGTATCTCCTTGAAAATTCTATTTTTGTCCCGAAGGCCCCTTTTCCTATTCAATTGCTCTTGGACCGAAAATCTGTCTAGACTTTTTCGTGGCCGGAACAAGTTTACTCGCAGTGATTGACGACATCGCCACTCTACTCGATGACGTTGGCGTTCTCAGTAAAGCCGCGGCTAAAGAGACCGTTGGGGTGATTGGCGATGACCTTGCTGTTAATGCTGAGAAAGTCTCTGGCTTTCGCGCCGAGCGCGAATTACCTGTTGTCTGGGCAGTGGCTAAGGTTTCGGCGATCAATAAGTTAATTCTTGTTCCCCTGGCATTGGCTTTGAGTCAGTTTTTGCCTGTGGTGATTTCACCGCTTCTCATGTTGGGCGGTGTCTTTCTGAGTTACGAGGGATTTGAAAAGGTGGCTCATTATTTCAAACCGCCGAAGAAAGAAGGCGCTCCGTCGCAAGATGTACCCCCACCTGCTTTGACGGAGGAAGAACTGCTCGCTCTCGAGAGGAAAAAGGTAAAAGGAGCGATTCGGACTGACTTTATTCTTTCCGCAGAGATTGTGGTGATTTCTTTGGGCTCAGTTCAGGATGCTCCTTTGGGTACGCAAGTTGCGGTAATGAGCCTCATGGCTTTTTGCTTGACCGTGGGTATCTACGCCCTTGTCGCCGGCATCGTAAAGATCGACGATCTTGGTCTACACTATATTGCTCGCGGAAAGGCAGCCTTCGTCAAAAGACTCGGCCAGGCTCTTTTGTGGTTCGCCCCGCGCTTCCTCAAGGCACTCACTTTTGTCGGGACGATTGCGATGTTCTTAGTGGGAGGTGGAATCTTGGTTCACGGTTTGCCCTTTGCTCATCACTTCGTTCATGGCGTTCAGTTAGGAGTTGAGAGTTTGCCTACGCTAGGTGCATTCGCTGGCGCTTTATTGCCTGGAATCTTGAACGGGGTTTTCGGGCTTTTGATCGGCGCTCTCACCTACGGGGCGATTTTTTCACTCGGCCAGCTTCGTTCAGCCAAGGTATGACAAAAAACGCCAGCTAAGACATATTGTGTCACTCGTAAACTGGTGTGATGGGTGCAGTTCAAAGATACTTCTATTCATGAATCACACCCTTTTGGACGACACGACATCCCTCTTCAATCTGCGGCGAACCCTGCCTGCTCTGTGGAAACGCTGCTGGAGCGGCTTACGTCGGGGCGCTACGCCATCTTGCGAGAATCCTGGAAGTAGCGCGCGTGCGTCGAATTTTTGCAGGGTCGAAACACGCGAGCGTTTTCGCGGCCCGGTCTACCGGAATATCTACAGTCCTGTCCTCGAGCGTCAGCTTTGCTTTTCAAGTTCCTTGAAGAAAAGCCAAGACCGGCGAGAGCAACGGCATGCCTTTGAGCCCTTTCGGTCGCTTCAAGGGCAAGAAGGCGCAGTTATTCAGTTTGTCGCGGCTTCCATTTTTACATTTTCCTGGTTGATCTAATTCATTTGCTTGAATTTTCTTCTCAGAGGCGAATCAAGGCTGGCGGAAGTCTCTAGGATGAGTAGAACGAACGTTGCCCATGATGGATTTTATCTTTAATTATGCCCTGTTTTTCCTCAAAGTACTGACCTTAGCTCTCGCTTTTGGTTTGGGATTGGCATTCCTTCTTGGGGCTCGGGCTCGTTCAAGTGCTGGGGGCTCTGGACATTTAAAGGTGCTTAAGCTCAACGAGCAATATGAGCGCCACCGTGAGGCCCTCACCTCAGCGGTTCTCGACGATGTTGCCTATGGTCTGAGCGAGAAAAAGAAGCGTGCTGATGAAAAGAAAGAGCGCAAGGCGAAAAAGAAAGAATTCAAAAAGCTCAGCCAGAAGAGCGAGGATGAATTAGAGGCTGAAGCAAAGCCCCGAGTCTTCGTTCTTGAATTTGATGGCGATCTGCAGGCCTCAGCGGTGGAGAGCCTGAGGTGTGAATTGTCGGCAATCTTGGGCGTCGCTCAAAAGAATGATGAAGTTATGGTGCGCCTCGAAAGTGGCGGCGGCCTGGTGCACGCCTATGGTTTGGCGGCCGCTCAGTTGATGCGAGTAAAAAAGAAAGGCCTTCGTCTGACGGTCTGTGTTGATAAAGTTGCCGCCAGTGGCGGCTACATGATGGCTTGCGTTGCGGATTCACTCATAGCGGCGCCTTTCGCCGCTATAGGTTCGATAGGTGTGATGGCCCAGATTCCAAACTTCCGCCGCTTGCTTCAAAAGCACGATGTTGACGTTGAGTTACTGACGGCGGGTGAGCATAAGCGAACTTTGACGATGTTTGGAGAAAACACTGAGCAAGACCGTAAGAAGTTTACTGAGGACTTAGAAGACACTCATGCTCTTTTTAAAGACTTTGTCACTGAACAGCGTCCTCAGCTCGATATCCAAAAGATAGCGACGGGCGAAGTCTGGTACGGTAAACGCGCGATCGATTTAGCTCTCGTCGACGAGCTTGGAACAAGTGATGAGTACCTACTGACAAAGTGTGCGGAATGTGATGTTTTGCAAGTGACTTTCCAGCAAAAGAAGGGGCTGCAGGAAACCATGTCGGCCATGGTGGAAATGACTCTCGGACGGGTTCTTTCCCGCCTCTGGTCACAAGGGCAAAAGCCACTGGTTTGAGGTGCTGGGTCAGTTGGCATTGCCTCTCTGTGCGATTCAGAGCCAAGAATTTTCAACGGGGGAGGCTCCGGACCTAGCTGCGTAGATACAGCCTAGCTGCGTAGAGACGGCCAGACGGCCTAGCTGACCAGAGATTGCTGAGCCTCTTCGAGCGAGAGCCGCGACTCTGGCGTAACCTTGGAGGAGGGAGCTGGTTCTGAAACCAGTTCCTCGGTGCTAGATTCGTCCCTTCCGGCTTCCGTTTCGGCCGTCTCTGGGAAAGCGAGCTCTTTCTCTGCCCTCAGTTCCTCCTCAGCGGGCTCCTCCTCAGCGGGCTTTTCTTTAGCCGCGAGCCCTTCTGCAGAGTGAGAAGCCTCTTGAGAGCGAGGCTTTCTTTTCAGAGTGCGCTTCTTTTTACTCCCCTTTTGCGGTTCCTCCAGTTTGATCTTTGTCAGGAGTTTTTGCATCTCTTTGTCAGAAGCCGCGTAAATCGACGCGTAGGCATGCGCTTGCTGTGCCAGGGTAAGAAACTCCGTTTCGCTGACGACGAGCTCTGCTTGCGCAGCTTCGAGCGCAGCCGCGGCCTCTTCGACTCTTTGTCGCTGCTCTTCAATGAGTTGCTGACTCTTCTGGAGAGTTGCAGAAGATATCTGGGGGAAAACCAAGGCCTCCTCATGTTCTTGAAAGAGTTCAAGAAGCAATTGCAGGGATTCGATAGGCATTTCGGGGCGAGAATAGCTTGAGTCTGACATGGCTGTACTTATGTTCAGCTATGTCATGATTTTCTTCTTGAATCAATGGGCCTCGGTCCTGTTTTCTTGGTGACTGAGGGTCTCGTGGCCAAGTACACAGCATGTTTTAGACCCTTGCCTCCGGTCTTGAGTAACTTCACCTCAAAACCTGCCCGGCGGAGACGAGCCTCAAAGGCTGGGGATGGTGTTTCACCCCAGATTCCAAACACTCCGCCTGGAGACAGTGCCGCGAAGGTGCGGGTAATGGACCGGGAACCGTAGAGTGGATCTCGCTCCCCGCCTTGCCGAGTTGGACCCACGTAAAGATCCCAGAGGATGGCATCATAGTTCCTTTCGGCCTTGTCCTCTGCGACACGATGAATTTCTTTGGTGACACCGCCGATATAGATACTGACTCGTGGGTCGAGAGCAGCGCCGTCTGCCGCAATCGCGGCGGGACCCCGACACCATTCGACCACCTGAGGATTAAGCTCGGCAACGACAACCTGAGCCATTGGGGCAAGAGCGTCGAGAGCTGCCCTTAAGGTGAAGCCCAAGCCCATTCCACCAATCAACACTTTAGGCCTGGGTAAGCGCGAGATAACGGCGCATCCTTCTTTTGCCAGGGCCAATTCTGATTCGGTGATCATACTCGTCATCAGGACGCGGCCATTCACCAAAATCATAAAGTCTAACTCGCCGCGCTGGAGTAGTTGGAGAGGACCTTCGTCGCTCGTGACTTCGTCGAGGAGTTTGAATGGGCGGGGCATAGCCTCCTCCTACAACATCTGAAGTGTGGACGCAGGCTTTTCATTCAAGGCTGTTTTTTTCCAAGAATTCCCTCGATGCGTGGTATGGGTAGCGACCATGGAACTCGTCGCCAGTTACTTCTTCGCTGCTTTTGGCCTTTTCTCGATCGTGGGTGGTGTGATTGGCTTCAAGAAGGCGGGGAGCCGTTATTCATTGATA
Source organism: Polyangiaceae bacterium (assembly GCA_022447485.1). Taxonomy (GTDB): domain Bacteria; phylum Myxococcota_A; class Polyangia; order Polyangiales; family Polyangiaceae; genus NIC37A-2. Next base: position 6,125 of record JAKVCH010000081.1, read on the forward strand.
GCGGGCTCGGTCTTTGGAGCTCTCCTAGCAGTGGCGGCTCTGCTTTTTGCTTTCGAGTTCACCAAGTCGGGGGTCTACGTAGGGGGAGCGAGTTCTTGTGTTCTTCTTTTACGTTTTGGTCCGGCCTTCTTAAAGTCCCGTAAATTGATGCCAGCAGGACTCATGGCAAGCTTCGGAGCGATCGGTTTGCTTTTGGCCAATTGGATTATGTTCGTACATTGACGAACGCCGCTGGGATGATTGTACTTTTCTCTCGAACGGGGATCTGAGCACTACGTCAGTTTGGTCTACTTTAGAGTCATTCAAAGAATCCCGAGGGTCGGACTTTTCTCTAGCACCTGGCGACCCATTAGGTCATCCCACCATCCACCCCAATCACCTGGCCAGTCACATAGGACGCCTCGTCGCTCGCTAAGAAACGCACGACTTGTGCCACCTCCTCTGGGCGACCGATTCGCCCCATGGGTACTTGGGGTAAGAGTCGGTCCAGAGGCGCGTTTTTGAGCATATCCGTTTCGATCAGACCTGGAGCGACTGCGTTGACGGTGACACCACGCTGAGCAAACTCTCTCGCTAATGCCTTGGTCGCGCCAATCAATCCGGCTTTAGCGGCGGAGTAGTTGGTTTGACCTCGGTTGCCCAAAACCCCGGATACACTGGAAATGTTAATAATGCGCCCCCAACGTTGTCTTGCCATAGGCATGATTAATTGATGAGTTAGATTATAAAAACCATCGAGAGTTGTGCGAGTGACTTGATGCCAATCAGCTGGCTGTAGAGCTGGCAAGAGCCCATCTTTGGAGATTCCCGCATTGTTGACGAGTATACTGATTCGACCATGTTGCTGCATTTTTTCCAGAGACATGGAGACTTCCTCCAGTTGACTCACGTCAAATTGGCACAATTCCGCCTTGCCCCCCTGAACTCGAATTTCTTCCACTAAGGTTGCGGCGGAACTTTCCGAAGAAAGATAGTGAACGTGGATAGGGTGACCCTGTTGAGCCAAGGAGCGAGCAATGGCCCGACCGATACCGCGACTTGCACCGGTGACAAGTGCCCATTTTTCAGAGTTCTGGTTCATAAACGGTGAGATTTCCTTCCGCTAGAACCATGCCACAGTCTTGTCGCGTGACGGAACACTGAAAGCTGCCGCTGTTCTTTTCTAGCCAAAGAGGGGCGGCGTGCACGATGAGCTGGGCGTTGAGATCCACTCGGTCGACGTGATAGTCAATGCGCCGACTCCCAATCACGAATCCGATTTGAGGTGTTCGTCCCTCTCGAATTCGAGCAGAGCCAACGAAAGCGCCGACGGCTTGAGCCATCCACTCTAAGGAAACGATAATGTCGAGATGCTCCTTTTCGGCGAAGATGCTTGTTGCGCTTGTATCGGGTACGCATTGAATCGTAGCGGCATCGACTTGAATCAGCTCCTTTAATAGAAGCATAGGTGGTCGGTGGGGCAGCAGCTCACGGATATCAGTCATGGGCGCTTTCGCCTTCTATCTTTCTTTTGATGAAAAATTGCTGAGGACCGGATGGTTCATTCAACGAATAGCTAGGGAGGCCTCGATTCATTGCCTCAATCAATCTTAAAAAGTGGATCGTGGGATGATCGGCAAGAAGAGGAGTCTCTTCAGGCAGTGGGAGGCAGGTGTCTTTTTGAGCTCGTTCTTCCGTGCCGTGCTCGGGGTCGAAGTGGAGAGCGTAAGGCCTTGCATCGCTAGCTCGCGTGAGCACAATCCCAGCTGTAGCGGTGGGGTAGGGAGGTAGCCCAACTGTTTGAGGAGGGCTTTCTTCCCCAACAAGGACAATCACTTTTTCCATTTCTTGGTGGGTCAGAAGATAAGACGCCGCTTCAATCAGTGCTGCTGTGCTGCTGCGAAAGCCGCCAGCTACCGAAGAGCTAGGAAGTTGATTCTTCAGCGCGATAGAGAGACCCCCTGCGACTGCATTATGCACACTCGACTGAAAGGCGAGAGGCGAGGAGTCGCCAGCCAAAAATAGGTCGATCAGGTTCTTGGTTGTCTGTAGTTGTCCGAGAGCAGAACCAATAATCATTGGTGTTTTTGCTAATTCATCCTTGGAAAGGTTGAGTCTTCCCAGAGTACTAGCGAAAGACCTTGTCAATTCGCTGGCCCTGGCTCGTGGCCGGGGCGCTAGAATTTCCTTTCCTAGGCTTTGATTGTCGCTTCCTGGGTTGATCACCTCAGATGACCAAGACTGAATCCCGAAGCGGTACTTCCTCGATTGAGAAGACGCTGCCTTTCCCTCGCTCCAGGGCTGTTTAGAAAATAACAAGCTGATATTCGCGCCGCCAAAGGCTAGCGAGTTGCTTAAGACAAATCCTTCCTCGGCTTTCATGCGTTCTTGTCGGCTCCTCTGCCAGTGCAAGAAAGTATCCCTATTGAGGCTGCCGCTGGGGCTCAATTCAGCGCCATGGAGGGCTTTGATGGCTACGATTGCCTCGGCTGCACCGGCTGCGCCGAGCTGGTGGCCAAAGGTTCCTTTGCTCGAACTGACCGCTGCCTGAGGGAAAAGTCGCTGAATCGCCGGGCCTTCAGCTGCATCATTCGCGGCGGTCCCTGTCCCATGTGCATTGACGTATTCAATCTGCTGGGCCGAAACGTTGCCTGCAGTCAGGGCTTTCGCCATGGCCTTTTCCTGGCTTTTTCCCGTCGGATCAGGTGCCGAGATATGGTGGGCATCAGAGCTTTCGCCAATTCCTCGGAGGAAGGCGAGCGCCGGCGCCGCCTTCTCATCGTTTCGCTCCAGCAGAAGCCAGGCGGCTCCTTCGGCTACGTTCATGCCTTTGGGGGAGTCTTGAAATGGAGCACAGGGGGTCGCTGAAAGAACTTTCAATGAATGGAAGCCATGGAGCGTCATTCGACAAAGAGTGTCAACCCCGCCAGCGATGGCGGCGTCACAGATTCCTGCGTCGATCAGTCGCTGGGCGCTAGCAATTGCTTTGGCACCGGAGGCGCAAGCTGAAGAGAGGGCATAAACTGGCCCATGAATGCCGAGGCGAGTTGCCAGGTGTCTGGCTGCCGCATCCATTGCATGGGCTTCGAAGCAATTGTAGTTATCTGTTTGAGAGTGCTGTTTATTGCCCGATTCTTTCTGTTCCTTGAGCATCAGCTCTGTGGTGAGGATGCCTCCGGTGGATGTGCCTAGGAGCAAAGCGATACGAGCGGCCCCTCTTTGTTTCACGAGCCGATGTATCTTATTTTTGAGCGGAGCGAGGCTTTTCCAGGCAAGGGCCAGTTGTCGAGTATTCAGGGCGTCCGGCGTAAAGTCGCTGCTGAGCTCATCGTGGATGACACCAATTGTTGCTGGGAAGGGCAGAGGGTCGATTTCAGGGGGAAGACGGTCTGCTTTTTCTAAGGCCGTTGAGTCGATCTGGAGGCTTTGCATTACCTCTTCCAAGTTTGAGCCTGCGGCATTCAGGGCATTCATGCCGATGACGCGAACCGACGTATTCTTCGGAGGTGTGCCATCATTTGTCATGGTATTTGCCCATTCTGGAGCTGCTTGACCTTGAGCGTATAGCCCTGGTTTTGATCCTTTAGCTCAACGAGTACTGGAGCGGTTCCTGGTCGAAACGCTGGGTCATAACTTATCTCAAGGCATTGGTTTCGAAGCGCGAACGTAGTCGGACCGGGTTCATTCGCTATACAGCGACGAACGATTCCTGGGCCTCGCCACTGGTCATCACTGATAAACCCCCTGAAGCTACCTTGGACGAATCGACCCCGATCAGTTTCCTCGCGAATGTCTTCATTCTGCAAAGGAAACCAGAAGAGGGCCCGCTGCATATCAAATAGAAATTTCTCTGGGTCCAGGTTGATCTCCCGATCGAGAAATTTTTTGAATTCGACTTTTTGGCCAACTTGGGTGATCAGAAAAAGGCGTGTGTTGACGGGACCGAGAGCGAGTATCTTGAATGTGAAACCATCATTTTCAATAACGGCTTCAAAACTAAACTTCCTATCTTGGTAACGAAAAGACAGTTTTTG
>JAKVCH010000082.1 GCA_022447485.1 Polyangiaceae bacterium
AGTCGCCGCGCGATCGGACCAAGAGGGTTATCCGGCGAATCGGCTGATTCTTGCAATAAACTTCTAACTTGAGCTAACGAACTCGACCTCGTTGCGACCAGCTCTCGGTTCAAGGCCCCAACACTCTCATCTCCTGGCTCCTCGAAAGACAAATGACTCAGTTGGGTATTCCAGCTTTCTTGGGCTGTTGTCAGCTCTCTGAGACGCAGCACCAGAGGAAGATAACCACTACGGATCAGCTCGGCTTCCTCTCCTGCCTGGTGAAATGTCCAAGTGCTCCAAGCTGCCGAGCCGGCGAAAGCCGCCATCATGACGAAATAGGAGATTAGAATTCGGGCAGCGACAGAGCTGGACAAAACTTTCACGAACCGTCCTTCTCCTCTTTTGCGTTTGTTCGCCGCCTCTTCTTGGCTGAAGCCTTCTTTTTTCTTGAAGCCAGAGACTTCTTTACCGGCGCTTTCGCTCCAGCTTTCTTCGTCCTCGCTGAGGCTATCGAGGTCAATTTGCCAGGGTTCTTTCTCCGCGAGTCTACCTTTTTCACCCCAGCATCATTGACCAAAGCGTGGGGCAGGAGAATTTCAAAATGGGCTCCGGGCCCCTGATCTAAAAGACGGATCTTTCCCCCATGCTCCTCGACAATGCGGCGCACAATCGCCAAACCCAGACCAGTGCCACCCTCCTTTCCAGCCGTAACAAAGCTCTGAAAAAGACGCCGCGAAACATCTTCCGGGATCCCCGGGCCATCGTCTCCAACGCGAAAAAGAAGCCCTTCAGGTGAGCGCTCTGCTTCCAGGCTGATGGTCCCGCCTGCTCGGCCTAAGGCTTCGGCAGCATTGCGAACTAAATTTTGAAGAGCACGAGTAATGCGCTCCGAATCAAAATGAGCGACGATTTTGCGCTCCGCTTGTATCGTTAAAGCACAGGCTGTTTCCGCCAATTCAGCCTGGAGAGCGTCCTGCAACTCCTCGAGAAATCGGTCCAGCAAGACCTTTCGAGAGAAAACCTGAGTCTCGCCTCGTGCAAAAGCCAAGACTTCACCTTGCATAGCTCCTAGGGCATCAAATTGCTTGAGAATCGCTTGAGCATACTGAGCCCGCTGGTCCTGGTCTTGACTCTCCTCCATGAGTTGAACGTAACCGCTAATCACAGTCAGAGGGCTCTTTAAATCATGAACGACCTGAGACAGAAGACGCCCAATGCTGCTTAAGCGTTCTTCTCTCTCCCGAGTTCGCTTGTAATGAAAGAGACGAACAGCAGTCGAAACGTTCGCACTCACTAACCGCAATAAGCCCAAGTCCTCCGCCGTAAAAGGGCCGCCTCGCTTATTAAACAGGGCCAAGGCACCCAATTGTGGTTCCTCGGCATCTAAAGGCTCGGCGATCAATGAAACGATTTCAGGCAAACCCTCTTGCATCAGCGGCTGGCCCGTCGAATCCAATTGCAAGGGGATCCCCTCAGCAATCACTGGCGCAAGTACGGAACGCTCCGCATCGTAAGATGCCGAAAGTAGGCCGCCACTCGATTCATCATTCGGCAAATCATGAGCATCCTCCTGGGAAAGGGAAAAGTCATACTCCACCAATGCCGAATTATCGTCTTCGCGCATGATCAAACAACCACCGGCTGCCACGCAACTACGACTGAGCTCTGCCAAGACTGCTTGAGCTAAATCACTCTGGGAATGGGCGTGCGCTGTTTTGCGCTCTAACTCAAACAGCAATTCCAAGTCACGGACCCGACGTTTAAGCTGCTCTTGAGCATGGGTTAATTGCTGGTTTTTCTGGATCAGAGTCATCAACAGACGAGAATTGTCGATGGCAATCGACGCCTGCTTCGCGAGCACCGAAAGCACCTCCTCATCATCATCGCTCCAAACTCGCGGTCGGCCAGAAATCGCCAACAAGACTCCGATGCCGCGGGATAAATTATTCTTCAGCGGCGCAATCAACGCGGCTTCCGAGCGCGTCCCGAGCACCTCATCCCAGCTCGGTGGAAACTCCGCCTCCGAAAAATCATCGACACGCAAAAGCCGGCCTCGCCGAGCAACTCGACCCAAAAGACCCTCGTGGAGGGGCAAGCGCCAGGCCGCATCATCATCGCCACCCCGGCTGACCAACTCTTTGCGCCTTTCATCACGTAAAAACAAGATAACGTGATCGACTTCAAGTAATTCGGTCAAGCGACCAAGCACTAGGTCGAGGAGGTCATCTAATTCAAGAGAAGCACCCAGAGCTGCTGCGACATCCCGCAGCGCTCGTGCCACTCTGGCGTCTCGATGGAGCTGAGCAAACTCGACACCATCAACCACAACATCTTCTACGGTATCACCCACTGGGGCTATTCCACCACGAGCAGCCTCAGTAGACCACCTCAAAGAGATGCTGCTTTTCCCCACCCCGAAAAGCAGATTGCAGGAAGGCCTCCTCTGCCCTAACAATAGCGTATGGCCTTGAAGCAGCTTCATCTCAGCGTCCGCGGACGAGTACAGGGAGTCTTCTTTCGTGCGTCGGCCCAGCGTGAGGCTCGTCGATTGGGTTTATGCGGCTGGGTACGTAACAGGACAGACGGCTCCATGGAGATACTGGCCGAAGGCGAAGAGTTGAGCATTCGAGAATTGCATGGCTGGGCTCAAAAGGGCCCCAGCGCCGCGCGGGTTGATCGAGTCGACACTCGTTGGCGCGGCTACACAGGCGAGTTCTCAGAGTTCAGAATCTTGGAATAGGAACCTCGATGTCCGCTTTTCTTCTGCAGGCTCGAGGTCGCCGTAGCAAGCTTGTGCAGATTTACCTCAGTTGTGGACTTGGGCTTTCGGCCCCAGCTCAAGCGACCAGCGACGACGGACAGGATACTGTCGCGGAAATAGGAGCGACCTCCCAGGCCCGGCCGACAGAAATGCCTCTAGCTCCCCTCACGATTCCGGAAAAGCCGCGTCTTCCGAAAGCTCGCCGCTCCGAACTGCAAGCCATTGATGATTTCTTGCAACGCCTGAGCTCCCCATCTCCCGAGGAGCGAGAAAAAGCTTGGAGTCAAATTCCCGACGTGCCACCCCAATGGTTGCCTGGCCTTGCCCAAACCATCGACCGACTTGCTGAACGCGTCGATCGGAAGGAACTCAAGAAACTTCTCAGCCGTGCACGGAAACAGAAGCGCCGCCAAATGCGCGAGGCCGGCGAGGGGGACCAACCGACGCCAGATTACCTGGGAGTGCTACTCGACCTCGAGGACACGCAAAGCAACGCGACCCGAGATCTGATACAAATTTTAGGTCTTTCTCGTCTTTTAGTCGAATTAGATAGCACTGCGGCCGCTCGAGAATTAATCCGAATTTATGCGCGCTTTGGTGAATTTCTGCGCATCGATACCGAACGCCAACTCAATGCGATGGGCGACCGATCAGTTGCAGCGCTGATTGAGGCACGACGGCATCCCGCTCAAAAGATAGCTGCTTGGGCGACAAAGTTTCTTCGCGAACGTGAACTGCTCGACCCTCATGCCGCTATTCAAATCAAAGACCACCAGGCGCTTCATGACATCCTCGTCGCTCTAGGACGCAGCCGAGATCTCGACTCAGCACCACTCCTCCTGAGTTTTGCCAGTAGCCAGCACGCTCTGATCCGTAGAGGTGCACGTGAAGGCCTTGCTCTCCTTGGTCGTTCTGCGTCCTGGAAACTAAAAGACGCCTATCTGAATATCACCGGCCGACGGGCTCCTCGAGACTGGACCTGGCAACGAATCGCTCGAGAACTCTTTACCGAATACGATCGCCTTCGCCTGGAAAAACAATGGCAACTCTACGAGGCCGGACGGACGGCTGTCCAAGAGAATGACTGGCTGAAAGTCAGCCTTATCTACGGTGAAATCTTGACGACCAACCCGAGCTTTCAGAAAGCCCATGAGTTCGCCGACCCACTCTACCAAGCGGCCCTCTTCATCCGAGATCAGAACCCCGAGCTCGCCAGAATCAACCTACGCAGAGTCGAGCGAATCACGACAGATCCGAGCCTCCAAGCTCGCGCCCAAAGCCTTCGCTTCCTGCTAGCGACCCGCGCAGCCGAAAAGCGAGGGCATCCTGACCTATCTCGAGTGAGAGAGGCTCGTCAGCTTGACCCCAAAAACCCCTTGCTTCCGGCCAACCAAATCAAAAGCCCAGCCACTCAGACTCCTTCCGTTTTCTCGTCGGCGCTTTCTCGCTACAGCCTAGCAATCGGCTCTCTGCTGATCGCCCTTCTCGGCAGTGTCTGGATCTTCTATTCCTCGCGACGCCCTGTCGATGACTAAAAAAAAGAGGACCCGAAGGCCCTCTTTTTTCGTTCTAGCTCTTCCCGATTGCTTCCGCTTCGCAATCGAGTCATCGCCGGTTGAACTCAGTCTTCGCTTTTCGCTTCAGCTGCAGGCTCGTCTGACTTAGCTTCTGCAGCCGGTGCATTCGCTTCGACCAGCTCGATGATAGAAATCGGAGCGTTATCACCGCGTCGATTTCCCACCTTGATGATGCGGGTGTATCCACCAGCACGATCAGCATATCGCTCTGCCAACTCAACGAAAACCTTCTCGATAAGATCGATCTTCTGATATTCTTCGCCCTTATCAATCGTGGCAAAGCGTCGAAGGAATTTGCCAACTTGCTGCATCGCTGCTTGTCGACGTGCCTGATCCGCATTGCTGAGTTTATCAGCAGGTGTGTAAGCAATCGGCCCAAGACGACGCGCCTTAGTAATCACTTTCTCAGCCACGCGTCGAAGCTCCTTGGCTTTCGCGTCGGTTGTTTCGATTCGCTCGTGAGCAATCAAGTTGGCGGTAAGCGTGCGGAGCATTGCTCGGCGGTGGCTCGTATTACGGCTAAACTGACGGCCGGCTTTCTGATGTCGCATGATTCGTTCCTAAAATTATGGGGGTCGCGGGGACGTAAATCTCAGCCGCCTGCCTGCTGAGCTTTCCAGCGCTCAAGCATTGCGGACCAATTGTCGAACTTCATCCCGAGAGACAAGTTCATGGAAGAAAGGATCTCTTTAATCTCTTTCAGTGACTTACGACCAATGTTCTTGGTCTTGAGCATATCTTGCTCTGTTCGCTGCACTAACTCACCAATCAACTGAATATTGGCATTCTGTAGACAGTTTGCAGAACGGACAGATAGCTCCAACTCGTCCACCGAGCGGAAAAGATGCTCATTAAGAGGCGTCTCATCTGCACCGGGAGGAGCGTAAGCTGTATCTTCGGTTTCCTCGAAGTTAATCCAGATCGAAAGCTGCTCTTTCAAAATCTTGGCTGCAAAAGCAACGGCATCTGCAGGTTTCACAGCACCGTTCGTAAAGACTTCCAGCGTCAGCTTATCGTAGTCGGTCTGCTGACCAACACGAGCATTCTGTACGGTGTAATTCACCTTACGAATCGGCGAGAATAGGGCGTCGATCGGTACGGTGCCAATCGGCATCGTCGGAGTCTTATTCTTGTCTGCTGCGACGTAGCCTCGGCCTACGCCCACAGTCAATTCCATTGATAGCGGGCCCTTTTTGTCGAGGGTCGCAATCACGTGATCCGGATTAAGAATGGTCAAACCATCGACCAGGCGAATATCGCCAGCAGTCACCAGCCCTGGACCCTCTTTCTCTAGACGTACAGTATAAGTGCGAGGTGACTCCGCGCGAAAAACAACTTCTTTCAAGTTCAAAATGATATCAGTGACATCTTCTACAACGTCAGGAATCGTTGTGAACTCATGAAGAGCGCCATCAATGCGTACTGCCGTAATGGCGGCACCCTGAAGTGATGCAAGTAGAACACGACGTAGTGAATTGCCAATCGTGATGCCGAAACCACGCTCCAATGGCTCACACACAAAACGTCCGTAAAAGTCTGTTGAAGTCTCAGGATCTATCTGAATACTCTTTGGTCGAATTAGATCACGCCAATTTCGACTTACCATTTGACTCACCATGTGTTCTTCTTCTTTCTCGGGCTTGACCCGACATCACCTGCGCGACCGTCCCAGCTGCGAGGGGAACCAGCTCCTCCGTCACTGCTCGCGGCCTGCCCGCATCAAGGGGTATCTACCCCAAAAGTCTCTTCTTTTATTCTAAGAAAGGAGTTCTCTTCCGCAGAAAGCCACAATGACCGCCCGCGGAATCTAACTCCCTCTGAGATAACTTATCGAGAATAGTACTCGACGACGTACTGCTCTTTGAGCGCCGGCTCATTGAGCTCGTCACGCATTGGCATCGACTTAATCGTTCCTGCGTAATTCTCCTTGTCGACCTCAAGCCAACCAGGAGCAGGACGGGCCTCAGCTGAGGCAAGCGCTGCTGCTACGTACGCAATCTTACGACTCTTCTCCCGAACCGAGATGACATCTCCCGGCTGTACGGTGTAGCTCGGAATATTCAGACGCTTACCGTTCACATGAATGTGGCTGTGGCGAGTGAGCTGTCGAGCTTGGCGACGACTTACTGCGAAGCCCAATCGGTAAACGACGTTGTCGAGTCGACGCTCGATCAAACCAATCATTTCCTCACCGGTAGGTCCACGTAGATGGGAAGCCTCGGTGTAGTACTCGGCAAACTGCTTCTCGAGCAGGCCATAAATACGGCGCATCTTCTGCTTCTCGCGCAGACGCAGACCATACTCGGAGAGCTTAATGCGACCCTGACCATGCTGACCAGGAGGATAAGGACGACGGGACACTGCACACTTCTCTGTGAAGCAGCGATCACCCTTGAGATAAAGCTTGGCGCCTTCACGACGACAGAGCTTACATACAGGACCTAAATAACGAGCCATTCTTCAATACTCCTAATCAAACGCGACGGCGCTTTGGGGGACGACAACCATTGTGGGGAATAGGGGTTACATCGCGAACGACTGTCACCTTGAAACCAACCTGCTGCAAAGCACGTAAAGCACTTTCGCGGCCTGAACCAGGTCCCTTAACGAATACCGCCAGGCTTCTCATACCGTGATCCATAGCCTTACGGCCTGCTTCCTCGGCTGCTAGCTGAGCTGCGAAGGGCGTGCTCTTACGAGACCCCTTGAACCCACGAGCACCTGCACTGGCCCAAGACACTGCGTTGCCTTTGACGTCTGTGATCGTGATGATCGTGTTGTTGAAAGTAGATTGTACGTGCGCAATGCCTGAGAAGATATTCTTCTTAACAACTTTGCGACCCGTGCGCTTACGAGAGGTAGCCATAATCGATTATTCCTTCTGTCGCCTTATCGACGAGCAGCGCCCTTCTTTGGGCCCTTACGTGTACGAGCATTAGTCTTTGTTCGCTGACCGTTCACAGGAAGCCCACGACGATGCCGTAGCCCTCGATAAGAACCGAGATCCATCAGACGCTTAATATTCTGCTGAACTTCGCGGCGGGCGTCGCCCTCCACTTTGAATCCTGCCTCAATCGTGTCGCGCAGTGATTTCACGTCGGACTCGCTGAGCTCGTCAACCTTACGGTCTTCGGGGATACCAGCTTTTACGCAGATTTCTTTCGCAGTCGTCGGCCCAATTCCGTAGATATACGGAAGAGCGTAAACAAGCTGCTTGCGGCGGGGTAGATCAATTCCTGAAATACGTGCCATAATTTTACCTTATTCCTCAGCCCTGCCGCTGTTTATGGCGCGGGTTTTCACAAATAACTCGAACCACTCCTTCGCGGCGAATTACTTTGCATTTGTCACAGATTTTCTTGACGCTCGGTCGCACCTTCATGGCTTCATCCTCGAGGCTGGGAGGTCCTATAGTCGAACTTAGGGGTTTTCAGCTTTATTAGTGATTTGACCCCTGTCCGGGTCGTTTTGAGAGATTCGAATTAAAACTTGGTCTCCAACAAGGAGCCGAACAAGAACATGCCTCAATTGATTCGAAAGGCCTGCCGTAATGACTCGTCCATCGACTAGACGCACTCGATAGAGTGCTTTTGGACGAACTTCAATTACTGTTCCTCGTTCTTCTGGCTTCATAATGTCGAAAACTAAGTTTCTATCTCATCTCCTTTAGAATATGCCACCGAAAGGTAGCAGTTTGAGTTTATCTCCCGAGAAGTCGGAAGAGTCACTCGGCGGGGTTAATTCACCCCAAGAGCGACTAAAAGCCGCTCAGTAATTTCATTTGGCTTGCCGACTCCGTCAACCCGCTTCAGCAAGTCCTTGGAGCTATAATAGGGCAATAGCGCCGCAGTCATTGAATCGTATTGGTCGAGTCGTTTTTTGACTGTTTCCTCTTGGTCGTCGACTCGATGAACGAGCTCGGCGCCAGCGGGAGGCGGATTATATATCAAGTGATAAATCTGTCCAGTCTCTTTATCAGTTCGACGCAAAGTAGCTCGTTCTACGAGCAAGTCACGGTCAACATCGATCTGAACAACCGCTTGAAGTGGTGTACTCTTTTTCTCGAGCAAGTTCGCCAACGCCTCTGCCTGAGGCACTGTCCGTGGAAATCCATCGAGAATGAACCCGTCCTTAGCGTCGTCTTGCTCAAGACGCTCGTCGACGAGGCCGATCACCACCTCGTCGGGAACGAGCTTGCCAGCGTTCATGAAGCCTTCGGCCTGTTTACCAAGCTCGGTTCCGGCTTTACGTGCAGCCCGAAGCATATCGCCAGTAGAAATCTGTGGTACGTTCAACTTTTCGGTCAAAACCGAAGCCTGTGTACCTTTGCCGCTCGCAGGCGGTCCGAGAAGAACTAGTCGCATTCTGTCACCCGACGCCTTACGCCGGCCTCCTACCACTCAAACGCGTCGTCTTCGGACCCGTTGCGCCCTCGTAACTTTGCGTAATCAAGTGCGCTTCAATCTGATTGACTGTTTCTAACGCAACGCCAACCACAATCATCAGGCTTGTACCTCCAAACTGGAAGGGTACGCGCACCGCCTGGGCAATCACTGCCGGAAACACGCAAATCGCTGCGACATAGAGAGCGCCACCCACTGTCAGCCGTGAAACGATACCGTCGAGATATTCAGCAGTCTGTCGTCCTGGTCGAATACCTGGGATATTTGCCTGCTGTTTCTTGAGGTTCTCTGCCACATCCACCGGTTGAAATGTAACCGCGGTATAAAAGAAGCAGAAAAAGATAACTAACGCCGCAAACGTCGTGTGAAATATCCAGTCTTGACGGTTCAGCAACCCGGCAATCGTCTGCATACCTGGGATATTCATACTCGCGAGGGTCGTCGGAAACATCAGCAGCGATGAGGCGAAGATCGGCGGAATCATGCTCGCCATATTCACCTTCAACGGCAAGTGCGCGGTCTGTCCGCCATAGATACGACGTACTGATTGTCGACGAGCATATTGGATCGGGATACGCCTCTGAGCTTTCTCAAAGAACACAACCACCGCGATGCTCACGAGCAATACGCCCACAACTGTTGCCACGACTAGAGGCTGAATTTCGCCACCAGTGCTAGCCCAATATTGAGTTAAGCCGCTGGGTATACCGCTGACAATACTTGCAAAAATGATCAGTGAGATACCGTTACCGATTCCTCGCTCGGTGGCCTGCTCGCCTAACCACATGATCAATGCAGTACCCGTAGTGAAAGTCAGCATCGTCATCAGTCGGAAGAACATACCGGGCTCAGCGACCAAGTCGCCCGCACCTTGCATACTCTGACCCTCAAGCTGAGTCGCCATCCCAAAGGCCTGAACCAAGCTGAGCACAATCGCACCATAGCGCGTGTATTGTTCTAGCTTACGACGTCCGGCCTCGCCCTCTTTACGCATCTCTTCGACGGTCTTACTGACCATTCCCAAGAGCTGCACAATGATGCTCGCCGAGATGTAAGGCATGATGCCTAATGCGAAAATCGAAAGATTCGCCAAGGCTCCTCCCGAGAACATGTTGAGCATGCCCAGAAGTCCACCTTCTTGATCAATCAAACCCTGCATCACCGCTCGGTCAACGCCCGGCGTGCTGATGAAAACACCAACTCGATAGACCGCAATGACCGTCAGGGTGAAAATAATCCTCCGCCTCAGCTCGGGGACTTTACCGATGTTGGAGAAGCCGTCGAAGAGAGACATAGGATTCAATCAAAGAACAAGTCGAGGCCTCACGCCTCGCTTGACTCTTCTTTCTTGGTTGGAAGAACGACTGCAGAGCCGCCTAATTTCTCGATCGCGTCTTT
>JAKVCH010000083.1 GCA_022447485.1 Polyangiaceae bacterium
TTCGCTGCTTCACACAGCTATCTGTGTGGTCGTTTTTGGGCTGCTTTGCGGGCTCACTTATGGCGTCTTCGTTGGGGCCGAGAGGCTCGTGCGCCGACTAGGAGAGAGCGCGATTGATGTAATTAGTCGTTTGATGGGTCTGATCTTAGCGGTGATCGGTACTCAGATGCTCTTTGAAGGCCTGAGCGGAGCCTTTCCCCACCTTTTCCGCTAGTTGTCACTTTGGTGCTCTCTGGTGGGGGTTCCTTGTTGGAAACTTTGAGTCCAAGACTGGCTGCGTTTTTGCAGCTGGCGAAGCCTGCCTGGGAGAATAACGAGGGAGGGGTATTCGGGGGTGAGTTCTTGGTTGTTTAGCTTCTCAGCCCCTTCAGTTTGAATTGCGATTGTCACTCAAGCGGCAAAAGAGTCTGCGCAAACGGACGCTGGCGTTTAGCATTTCTGGTCGCTTGCCGTACTGGCTCAAGGAAAGCAGGAGAAAGAGTGTTCAATGGTGTCGGAATCAAAGCTTGATCAAGTCACGGTAATTGGAGCAGGAGTGCTGGGCGGGCAAATCGCTTGGCAGAGTGCTTACAAGGGCAAACGGGTCGTTCTTTACGATCCCTTCGAAGAAAGCCTGGAAAAGAGCAGGGTGGCTCGGCAAACCTATGCTCATATCTATCAAAATGAGCTGGGAGCGAGCGCTCCAGAAATAGAAAAGACGCATGCTCGCTTAGAAGAAACAACTGATTTTCAAGCGGCGATTGCTGAGGCAGATCTAGTGATCGAGGCGGTGCCAGAAGTGCCAGAGATCAAGGTGGAGCTCTACCAAAAGCTCGGAGCTTGCTTGTCGGCGGGTTGCTTGATTGCCACGAATTCTTCTACCTTGCTACCTAGTCAGTTTGCGAAGGATACGGGGAGGCCTGAAAAATTCTGTGCCTTGCACTTTGCAAATATGATTTGGTCTCTCAACCTCGCCGAGATCATGGCTCATGAGAGTACGGCTCCTGAGACTCTGCGTCGCGTGACGGCTTTTGCTATTGAGATAGGTATGGTGCCAATACCTGTTCAAAAGGAGCAGAGTGGCTATGTTTGTAACTCACTTTTGGTGCCGATTCTCGTGGCGGCTCAGTCTTTGGTCACGAATGGCGTAGCGGTTCCCGAAGTCGTGGATCGGACTTATATGATCTTCAATCGAGGCTGTTCGATGGGCCCCTGTGGAATCATGGACGTCATTGGCTTTACGACGGTGGTAAATGTTTTCCGGTACTGGGGCGAGAAGTCGGGTGATCAACAAATGTTGAAGAATGCCGACTATTTGCAAAAGCACTTTATCGATCAGGGCAAGTTAGGGCTGCTCTCGGGTGGTGGTTATTATCAATACCCTCACCCAATCTATCAGTCGGCCGATTTCCTGAGCGTTCCAGATGTTGCTGCTGCGGGCGAGATCGCTGCTCTGATTCATCGGGTCTAGACGGCAGGCCGGAATGCTCATCAATATCGCTCTTCAGTCGTTTAACTGGACGCTAAGTGATGAGCTGATGACGGCAATGATTCCTTGGAGATTCGTCCTGATTGCAAGTGAGTTCGAGGGTGCCAATGTAGGAGATATCTTGCGCTCAAAGGAGCGCGAACGACGATAGCTTGCTAATCTACTACATGCTCTTACGTTCTTCGCTCCTTCTGAGCGTTCCCTTCGCTGCCTTTGCCTGTTCTCAAGCCCCGAAAGACGCGCCTGGCGGGGGCGCTGCCGGCGGAGAAAACGAAGGCATTACGCGCTCTGAGTCTGAGGAAACAGATTCAGGCTCCCTCGTCGCCAGCGAAAGTGTAGGGCTACAAGGTATTGATTTGGCAGAGCCCAATGCTGATGAATCAAAAAATAGTCCTCCAAGCAGTAGCGATTACTTAGATCCACCGGTGACCACGTGCAGCAGTGCCCAGGAGTGCTGTGATAAGATTGAGGGCTGTCAAAGTGCCGACCAGTTCATTTGTACCGTCGAGGGCCTGTGCGGCGAAATACGCTCCTCTTGCGCGGCCGCCGTTGATTGTCAGGGGGATTCCCTTTGCTGCACGTACCCCGATTGTTTAACAGAGCCCGGTGATGGCGTATGTTTGCCCGGAAATGTGGCTCCCAATACAGAATGTGAAGAGGGGCTCAAGCCAGGGGTTTTTTCTCCGAGCGTTCAGTGCTCTTGGCCGGGAGACGAGGACGTAGCAGTAGCGTCCTCTTCCGTGCTGGTGATGACAACCCCCTTAGTGGCCAATTTGCCCCATCGCTCTGGGACCGTCGATGAGTTTTCACCGGAGGGTAGTGCTAACGAGATCGTGGTGGTCACGACAACAAGTAATTCGAGCACGATAGGAGTGATCCGCATTATCGACGGGGAGAGCTGTGAATTAAAGGAATCGATTGTTCTCGAAGATGTGGCCTCCTTTGTTACACCGGCGTTGGCCGATTTAGATGCTGATGGCGATATTGAAATTGTGGCGCGTCTGAGCGGTGGCGGTGTTGTGGCTTACGATTGGGATGCAGAGACCTCAGCCTACCGGGAGTTTTGGAAGAATACGAACGGCGTACCCGTTTCAGCGGGTTTGCATTGGTCAGGCATTTCGATTCACGACTTAGACGATCAGGGGGCGCCGGAAGTACTCGTCGATATGGGGGTGTACAGTGGTGAAGACGGCGAGCAGCTGGCGGCAATGAATAGCGCGACCATTTTGGGTAATGGGATTACTCCGACAGCGGCCGATCTCGACAACGACGGAACCGTTGAGCTTCTAGCTCCAGCGAATGGTACCTGGACGACCAATTTACGGAATTGGTCTGGCTCCGGCTGGAGTGTGAGTACCCCGGCGCACCATAGCGCGGCCCGGGGCACTCATTTTGCCTACGCCGACTTTGGGACCCAGCCGGATGATCCCAATGCAGATTTCAACCCCAATGTGCTTGATGGCATTCCTGAGGTTGTAGCCTCTGGTGGTTACGGTGCGTCAAAGGTTGCGGTCAGCGAAATTAAGTATGGCAAACTGCTCATGAACCCATCCTCTGGCATTGGTGGAGGCCATCCGAATATCGGTGACTTTGATGGGGATGGCATCCCCGAAATTGGCGTAGCGGGGGGAAACCAACTGAAAGTCTTCGACTTTGACTGTGAGAGCGGCTGCAGCGATGAAAAGTGGGTTCGTTGGAAGCAAGATTCTCAAGATGGCACTTCCCGTCAAACGAGTGCCACCCTCTTTGACTTTGATGGATATGGAAGCACGGAGGTTGTTTACGCCGACGAGTGCTATCTGCGAGTTTATGACGGCACCGAGGGCACGGTTCTCTACTCGGCCTACCGGAATAGCGGCACTTGGCTGGAGGGCCCGCTGGTTGCTGATGTCGATCGCGACGACAATACCGAAATTGTTATCAACAATAACGTCGTCGTGAATTGTGATGATGTAGATCCGATTCATCCAGGCATTCTTTGTGAGACAGACGCCGAGTGTCCCGGGACCTCTACCTGTGCGGATAGCTACTGTCGCTGCGGTTCCTCAGCTGACTGCCGAGGGGGGGCTACCCTGGCAGATTCTGGTTTGAGTTGTGCTCAGGCTGTTCTTCCGGCAACGAGTGATGCCGGAAATGTTTGCCGAGCGGCGCATCCAGGAGCCAACGGTCAACAAGTGGGGATTCGTGTTCTCCGCGATCGGCTTGATCGCTGGGCCTCCTCTGGATCGATTTGGAATCAGCAGAACTTTACCATTACGAATATTGATGATGACGGTAAGGTGCCCAAAACCTCCGAGTGGAAAGCCAATTGGACGGAAGCCGGGTTGAATAACTACCGCCAGAATCGCCAGGGGCGTGCGGGAGCCGATGCTCTCCCCGACATTACCGGTGCATTTCGTGTTGATGATGATGTCTGTGTTACGAGTAGTGACTCCGATAAGATCTACCTTCAAGCCACGGTTTGTAATCGCGGCGAAAAGGGTGTTGGTTCAGCACTTCCCGCGACCTTTTATGACGGTCCTAAAAGTGCTGGCAATATTCTTTGTACTTCTTACACAGATGGTCCGGTTCCCATTAATGGCTGTAAATTAGTCTGGTGTGAAGTCGGCAGCGATGCTGCTGGAAAAGAAATTACCATTGAAGTCAACGATGACGGCAATGGCGGGCGCACCACGATCGAGTGTCATTCAGATAATAATTCAGACTCCGTGCAAGTCGGCACCTGTAGTGAGCTAGTTGTTCGATAAGCGGTTTTGGGGCAGATGACACCTTCTGGAGCGCTTATTGCGCTGCGAACCTTAAAGAATGGATGAAGAGGTCGCTTTACTACGAGTGTGAGGTGGCTCACCCTTACCTTTTTTCTGAAGGAGCGGTGAGTTTCGTAGAGAAAGGGAGCAGCGGCGCAATGGAGACAAACGACAATATTTACCTCGCACTCAGTGGATTATTCTATTTGGCAATTGGCCTGCTGATGGTCGCTGCTAGCTGGAATATTTATACCAAGGCCGGGCAACCTGGCTGGGCTTCTTTGGTGCCTTTTTACAATATGATCGTGCTGTTGAAGATTGTTGGGCGCCCCATGTGGTGGATGTTGCTTTTATTCCTACCTCTCGTGAACCTTGTGGCTATCTTGATTATCTCCATCGATCTGGCCAAAAGCTTTGGGCGCGGGACTGGTTTTGGAATCGGCTTATTCTTTTTCAGCTTCGTCTTCTACCCAGTGCTCGCTTGGAATCAGGATGAGTACCAAGGGCCAGCCTTACCCAACTAAGTTGGGCGAACCACGCTCCGACTGAGTTGCCCCGGCTTTTACAAGAGCTTCTGGGCACACGGTTGAGGGCTGGCTTTTTTACGAAAGTCGAGTCATCTCTTTCGGGGGGCTTGTTGTTATTCTGCGCGAGGCTTCACAACGACGCTCACTTGGATGTCGTGTTTCTTGTCCAAAATGACTGTAAAGCTGCCCTCCCCCTCTTCATGAGCGATGACGGCGTAGGTTTCTTTGTTGTCAACAAGGGGAGCATAAGTCTCTTGTGCAGAGAAGGTTGGGTTCGAAACGCTTTCGAGAGCGACGCTCCATTTTTCTTTGCGTTCGCCGTTCTTCGTGCCTGTGCCTCGTACGGCAATCGTTTGACCGACTTCTAATTCGAGGTAGCTATTGTCGATGACCATACCTTCCAATTCAGGAGTGACAGTCGCGAATTCCACACCGTGTTCGGGGCTACAAGCACTTAGACAGACTAGAGCGCCTGGGAGGATGAAGACTCGGCTCTTCAATTGGGTCATCAGACTCATGGAGTCACCTCGATTCGGATTGTGCGTTCGATAGCGCCTGCCGTCACAACGAGTTCAGTGGAACCTGCACTCTGACCGCTGAGGGTGATATCGACCTTATTTTTTATTGTACTTTCGGTTGGTAAACCGGTCGCTTGGTACTCAGAGAGGACCACAATGTCATTATCGTCAATTTGCCAACTGGAGCTGATAGCTCCCCCCAGTAAGCGCTCCTCTTCATCGTAGAGCGTAAAAGTCATATCGAGGGAATCACCGACGGATAGTTCAATGCTGTCCACACTTTCTTGATCGAGCCAGATGAAAAGCCCTTTGGGTGTTGCCGCCTCCACGTAGATCAAGTCGACCACTCGACCATCAGCGGCTGTCCCCACGAAAGACGTACTGACTGGGGCATCGATCTGAAACGCTTCCGTGCCAATCGCGTCCTCGCTTGCAGCGGCCTCGGTTGTGACCAAGACCTCGCCTTGCTCGTCGGAGAGTGTGCCGGCGTAAGAGAGACCAAAGCGTGAGCCCACGGCCACTGCGCGAGGAAGATCCTTATCACTGCCGAGGTCATTTGCAGCGAGAAATGCGTCGATTGCTCCTGATTCAGAGCAAGCCGCATCGCTGGCAATTAAGCAATTGTAGTCGAAGGTGCCAACTCCCAGCTCACCACGTATACCATTTCCCGGGGTGGAGCATGCGCTGAGAAGAGTGAGGCCGAAGCCAAGCCAGATATTTTGAGGGCGAAATGATCCCATGCTCGAGTCTAGGGTTTGGCTGAATTGAGTGTCAACCTCTAGCAGGATAAGGGGGTGAGTGCTTCAAAAGCCGAATCAGAGCGAATGACCGCTACGCCTTTGTGGCCTGCTGCGCCTCTTCCACCAAAAGTTGAATATCATCCGGGGTTGTTTGCCATGAGCACATCAGCCGTACGCCTCCCTCAACAAACTCATGGGCGACTAAGCCTTTCTTCCGCAATTGCTCAAGGACTCGCCTGTCGATCTCATAAAAAACACTGTTGACTTCTCTGGCTCTGATCAGCCGAAAAGAAGGCAGAGCCGATAGCCTTTCTTCCAATAATTGGGCCATTTGATTTGCATGACGCGCGTGCTTGAGCCAGGCGTCCTCTTGAAGCATCTTGACCCAGGGTGCGGTGAGGTAGCGCATTTTCGATGCTAGCTGTCCTGCTTGCTTGCAACGATATTCAAACCCTAAGGCGAGACCCTTGGTGAAAAAGACCACGGCTTCGCCCAAACCCAAGCCATTCTTCGTTCCGCCTAGGCTGAGAACGTCAACCCCAAGATCGTGAGTCAGATTTTTAGGGCTTCTTCCAAGAGCAGCACACGCATTTGAAAATCGGGCGCCATCGATGTGAAAAGCGAGCTGATTGCGCTTGGCGGCCTCACTGAGCTGGCCTAGCTCGTTGGTGGTGTAACAGGTTCCCAGTTCGGTCGATTGTGTCAGGCTGATCGCTTTTGGCTGCGGTGCATGGAGGGGGAGAGCGTTACTGCAGATAGAATCGACCGCATCGACAGAAAGCTTGCCGTTCTTCCCGGTGCCTAAGAGAAGACTCAGCCCTTGAGAATAAAAAGCGGGGGCCCCACATTCATCATTTTGAATATGGGAGACTGGG
Organism: Polyangiaceae bacterium; assembly: GCA_022447485.1. Lineage (GTDB taxonomy): Bacteria > Myxococcota_A > Polyangia > Polyangiales > Polyangiaceae > NIC37A-2. The sequence continues at coordinate 6,876 of JAKVCH010000083.1, forward strand.
TGGGCAATCACGCCTTGATAGGAGTGGCAGAGTTGGCTGAGAGCCAGCCCGTTGGCTGCTGTGCCGTTGAAACAGAAGAAGATTTCGCAATCGGTCTCGAAGACTTCTCGGAGTGCATCGGATGCCTTTTGGGTCCAGCGATCATCGCCATAGGGAGTCGAAAACCCAAGGTTTGCCTCCGTCATGGCCTCGAGTGCTTCGGGACAGATGCCGGAGGTATTATCACTGGCAAATTGACTGAGCCGCTCTGAAGGCGGGTGTTTATCTAGAAAAGACACCAGCTCAGTATCCCTCAGCTCGAAGAATTTTCCAGGGACGTTACCGGTGCTGCAGTGAGCCGTGCTCGGGAGCGTATCGACAAATAACCGCAAAGCAGCTGCATCACGTGCCTATTGCACCCAAATTGGAGTGAGCTAAAGAGGCCCATGACCATTCGCCGCAAGGCTCTTGTTGCCCTCTTTTTTATGGGGTTGATTCCTCTGCTCGTGCGTATTGTCCACGCTGACCCTCTGGCAATTGGGGTGGTGCGTTTGACGCTGGCTACCTCTCTCACGGCGTTTGCTTTTCGAAATCAGCTCAGTTTTTCTCGCTCTTTTATCAAAAAGCCAGGGCTCTTTCTCAGTTTAGGAGCGCTCTTCGCCGCCCATTGGTTTACCTACTTTCTAGCCATCCAATCGGCAGGAGCCGCCTTAGGCTTTCTGGCGCTGAGCACTTATGGTGTTCATCTTACTTGGCTGGGTGCTTTTTTTACATCTCATCGACCAGGAATAATCGAATGGTTTTGCGTTTTCCTGGCTGGAGCCGGTGCTTGGTGTGCTGCTCCCTCACCGACTCTTGAACCAGAGCAGGCTTTGGGTTTTGGCATTGGGTTAGTGAGTGCCATTCTCTACGCGCTGACGCCTATTTTACACCAGCGAAATCAAGATATTCCGCTCTATGACCGCAACTTGGGTCAGTTTTCTATTGCTCTCCTTTGCTTCCTACCTTTTTCCTTTTTCGCGGAGTTTCCCGACTCCTCAAAGGATTGGCTGATTCTCGTGGTGTTGGGTGTTTGCTGCACCTTTATCGCTCATAATCTGTGGATTGAAGTTTCAAGTGTTCTTCCGCCTCAGGTGACGGGAACAATCTACTATCTTGCTCTACCGATGACTCTGATTCTAGAGGGTCTCGTTTTGAGAAAGTCGCCGACCCAAGGGGAGCTGACGGGAGCTGCTCTGATCATCGGAGGTAATTTATTAGCTGTATCGGCGCGAGGCCGTCAGAGGCGGCTTGCCGCGGCCTGAGGGTGAGCTCGAGCGAAGCTCGTTGTCCCTGGTGTGAGCCTTGTGCAGCACCTTTCAAGCTGTGCGGCGGTACGCAGTACAATGCCGTGCAGTGCAATGCTGTTTTGTAAAGAACGAGCCATTTCGTGCCTGGATCGAGCCGGTGAGCTGAGCTATGCGTTGAATCTTGCAATCAATCGGCGATTCACGCTATGGCGCGTCGCCCAACGCTCGCCTTTTGGCGAATTGACAATTTCCTGGCCAGGTAAGGCAGGAGATTCATGTGACCTCTTGTACGGGTCACCACTGAGGAAAGAAATAAAATGCCTACAATCAGTTTTCCGGATGGATCCAAGCGTACCTATGACCATCCTGTTTCGGTTCTGGAAGTTGCCCAAGATATTGGGCCTGGACTAGCGAAGGTTACCCTAGGTGGACGGGTCAACGGTCAGCGTGTTGATGCTGTCGATCTCATTGAAGAAGATGCTGAGCTGACCATCTTCACCCCAAAAGATGACGACGGTCTTGAGATTATTCGTCATTCCTGTGCTCACCTTCTCGGCCACGCTCTCAAGCAGGTTTGGCCTGAGGCCAAGATGGCGATCGGTCCGACGATCGAGAACGGCTTTTACTACGATATTGACCTTGACCACACGCTGACGCCTGAAGATGTCGAGAAGCTTGAGGCGCACATGAAGAAGCTGGTGAAGACCGGTTATGATGTGGTGAAGAAAAAAGTCTCTTGGCAAGAGGCCCATGATGTTTTTGAGACAAGAGGCGAGCCTTATAAGGTAGAAATCTTAGACAAGGACGTTGCGACGGACGACCGGCCTGGTCTCTATCATCATGAAGAGTACGTCGACATGTGCCGAGGGCCTCATGTGCCCAATATGCGGTTTTGCCGTCACTTTAAGCTGCTGCACTTAGCCGGGGCCTACTGGCGAGGTGATTCAAATAACAAGATGTTGCAGCGCATCTACGGCACCGCTTTTGCCGATCAAAAGGCACTGAAGGCACATCTTCGTTTTCTGGAAGAGGCTGCCAAGCGAGATCATCGTAAGCTCGCTCGTAAGTTTGACCTCTTGCACATGCAAGAAGAGGCCCCGGGTATGGTCTTTTGGCATGAAAAGGGTTGGTCCATCTACACGGTGGTCGAAAATCACATGCGCAAGGTGCAGCGCGAGAACGGCTACCGGGAGATCAAGACTCCACAAATTGTGGACCGTACTCTTTGGGAGAAATCAGGCCATTGGGATAAGTTCCGCGACAATATGTTTACCGTGGAAACAGAGGCAAAAGATTATGCGGTGAAGCCAATGAATTGTCCCTGTCATGTTCAGGTTTTTAATCAAGGCTTGAAGAGCTATCGTGATCTTCCTCTGCGTTTGGCAGAGTTTGGTGCCTGTCATCGCAACGAGGCCTCAGGCACTCTGCAGGGGTTGATGCGCGTCCGCAGCTTTGTGCAGGACGATGCCCATATCTTCTGCACGGAAGAGATGATTCAAGATGAGGTTTCTATCTTTACGGACCTTCTCTACGAGGTTTATCGAGACTTCGGGTTCGATGAGGTGATCGTGCGCTTGTCGACTCGACCAGAGCAACGTGTCGGAAGCGATGAGGTCTGGGATAAGTCTGAAAATTCGCTGAAAGATGCCCTGGACTCGAAGGGGCTCGACTGGCAGCTGCTGCCGGGGGAAGGTGCTTTCTATGGACCCAAGATTGAGTTTTCGCTCAAAGATTGCATTGGACGAGTTTGGCAGT
>JAKVCH010000084.1 GCA_022447485.1 Polyangiaceae bacterium
CACGCGATTATTTCAGATCGTATTGAAGCTGGCACTTTCATGACAGCCGTTGGTTTGGCCGGCGGTGAGGTCAGCCTGGAGGGCGCTCCTCTCGACGACTTAGAGCCAGTGATTGTAAAGTTACGACAGGCTGGCTTAGAGATTGAGCGTCAAGGCGCGGATGTGGTGGTTGCTCGTCGCGGTAAAATTCTCCCGGTGAATGTGACCACCGCTCCTCATCCAGGCTTTCCGACGGATATGCAGGCACAATTGATGGCCTTGATGACCCTTTGCGATGGTCGTTCGGTGCTCACAGAGACGATTTTTGAGAATCGCTTTATGCACGTCCCGGAATTGATTCGCATGGGGGCGAATATTGACATTCGCAATAATACAGCCTTTGTGCAGGGCACAGAGCAGTTGTCTGGTGCAAACGTGATGGCAACCGACCTGCGGGCGAGTGCTACGCTCGTGATTGCGGGACTTGTGGCCGAAGGCGACACAATTGTGCGGCGTGTCTATCATTTAGATCGAGGCTACGAGGCGATTGAAGATAAGTTAGGCGGTGTAGGTGCCGACATTCAGCGCATTCAACTGGAAGAATCACCATGACAAATCAACGACCACTCACCATAGCTATCCCCAAAGGTCGCGTTGCCAAGGCTCTCTCTCCCCTTCTGGAGAGAGCTGGTCTCGGAACGAAGAATTTATTGGCCGACGACCGCCGATTGATTCGCATGAGCGATGCAGAGGATATTCGTTTCCTCTTGCTCAAACCTGACGACGTCCCTACCTACGTAGAATATGGGGTTGCCGATTTAGGAATCAGTGGCCGTGACGTGCTGCTGGAGAGAGCTTACGATCTTTATCAGCCTCTCGACCTCGGTGTGGGTAAATGCAAGATGGTCGTCGCAGGGCCCGAAGGTGCTGTGATTGGCGACCGTCCCCGGGTAGCGACAAAGTTTTCACGGATCGCGACCGAGCACTTTGCGCGCAAGGGCGTCCAGGCAGAGGTGATTTACGTGGGTGGCTCGGTGGAGCTTTCTCCTCTCGTCGGTCTCTCGGATGTCATTGTAGATATTGTCGAGTCAGGTGCGACTTTGCGGGAGAACAATCTGCACGTGATGGAGGAGATTTGTGATATCTCCTCGGTCTTAGTGGCGAATCGTAGCCTCTACAAATTAAGGCATGCGGAGGTCGCTCCCCTAGTTGCTCGTCTGGCTCGAGGCGTCGAAGAGGGCGCCATCTAAGGGCTGCGAGCTCAAGTAGCCGAGAGTTTCATGCTCTTGCTCAGGGTCATTGGGCGAGCGGGTTAGTATCTGTGGAGCCTCTTGGCTCAGGCTCAACCGATAGGGCTGCAGCTTGACCGATAGGGCTGCAGCTCGACCAATAGGGCTGAGCCTCAAGGAGCGGCAGGCTCGTCCGGGATGCTGCTTGTCGTACAGACTCCTAAGTTATCCGGGAATTCCGGAGGCTTGGCGCATCGAAATCCCTCTGGACAAGAGGCCGAGCTCTCTGAGGAGAGCTTTTCCGCTGCACTTATCTCGCAGAGTTTCAAGCACCCCTCCTCAAGGGAGCAGACTGCGCCGCCTTGGCACTCGCTCGGGGATTGACCCGTGCACGGCTCTCCTGGAGCGAGTGTCCCGGAGAGTACGCAGACGTTGGCATTCGTGTCTTTTTGAGGCGTACAAGAATAGCCCTGCCCGCATTCACAGCTACCCGTTGCATGGCAGTTAGCTTCTGCTGCGAAGTCACAGGCATCGACAGCGAGACAAACCGGCAAGATCGTCTCGGAGTACTGCTTGCTCTTTGCTTCTCCACAGTACTGACCCTCGCTGCAACTCGTCTCACCCGCGCAGCAATAAGCCGCACAGAAGCCTTTTCCTTGACGTTCTACGCAAGCCATCGAGGGGGCGCAATCAGTGTTGCTTTGACAGGGCTCCCCTTCTAGCTGTTCTCCTGCACGAGAGCAGGCTCGAATTGTCGTGCACTCATCACTCGCACATGTGTTGGGAGGGCGGACGTGGCATGCGACAGCGGCTCCGTCGAGCCCCCCAAGCCCGCCGAGGCCCCCTTGGGGCAGTCCTGGACCCATACCTCCGAAGCCGCCGAGCCCATCCCCTTGAGCGGCGTCGCAGTAATCGGGGAAATCGGGAAAGCAAATGCCTGTGCCACAAAGCGGATTCGTGGGAGGTGTTTGTGAAGCATCCTCATTTGAGTTCCCTAAGCTCAATTCCGTACTGTCAGGTGCCTCCGGCAGTTCCAAACCTTCGCCCTGATTCTGATCTCCGTCGCCTTCACCAGTACAACGAGCCAGACTGAAGAGCACAAGAGCGATCGAGGACCCACTGGCGATAGCTCGCAATTTCTTTGCAGACAGAATCTGCCTTGCGTCCTTGAGCCGTGAATCAGCCTTTACAGACTTCGGCTGAAGACGGCTCTTCTCGGAGCCGGTCTTTCGCTTTTGGTAGCGCCGAGGAAGTAAAGAAAAGGTCAAAGCCCTTCGTTCTTAGCGCGATTATTCAAATTTTCCACTTTTGCGAGCGAAATGCCTCCAGCTTAAGGTTGGGGGTTGACGACCACAGACTGAACAACGGCGTTTCCGGCCGCATCAAGCACTCGGATCGAAACCATCGAGCGCGTTTCGACGAGAGTTCCCAATAAGAGCGTAAAATTCTCTTCAGGTCGATCGAATATGCCGTCATTCGGTGAAAACGGAATCCACTCTCCTTGGCCATTAATTTGAACCTCAATGCGACCAATCGGTCCGACAGCATCAACGGCACGACCGGTCACCGTGGTGCCTTTGACCTGCAGGTTTTCGATGCGAGGAGCAGTGTTGTCGACAGCGACGACTCGCGAGATGCGAGTGTCCTTAAGGGTCTCTTGGGGAGAATTTGCTAGCTCGTCAGAGGCCGTAATCCGAATCCGATAATTGCCTTCCTCGAGGTTTTTGGTGTTCCAATCCAACTTTGTCTTCGTATGAATTTTCCCGTCGGGAAGGGCGTTGAACCAGGAATTGGTACCAGCTCGTTGGTATTCAATGAAGTAGCGGAGCTTATCTTTGTCTGGATTGGTCACCTTCCAACTGAGGGAAAGCTTGGATGAATGTTTGGAATCGATAGGTCCGCCGGATGATTGAATGCCGGTCGAGCCCTCCACGCTGGCATTTGACTTCGCTTCGACTGAAGTGACAATCGCTCGAAGGTTATCGGTAACGTAGGCGGCGGACACTCTCTCCACATGAGCAGCAACACCGTCTGTGAGGCGCGCTCGAATCTGCAGGTAGCGGCCTGGTGCGCTGGTAATTGTCCCCGGCTGGCTGAGTGCTGAGCTCCATGATTCCCAGGTCGCGTCTGGCTCTTTGGTGTTGCCGCTGCGCGTGCTGAATTCGACCTTGCCACGAGAAATAAAGTCGAGCTGCCCGAAATGGGCTCGAATTCCTGCATCGAGGACCTGGCTGGTCCACAGGGAGGCACGACCGCCTTGGCCGTCCACTTTGTGTACGACGATGGGATCTGAACCTACGACGAAACCACGAGCATCATCGATGGCAGCGAAGGCTACTTGTCGTTGATCGATATCAGACAGCAGGGTTGTTTCATGAGTCGGGGTAACTCGAAGCAATCGACCGTCTTTCCCGGTTCCGACGACGGCGTTGCCTTCTTTGCCTGTCGCAAGAAATCGTAGGACTTCTTTTGATGAACTCCAGAGCTTGTCGGGTTGACCGGAGGGGCTGAAGTACCAGAGCTCTCCCGACCCTTTTCGGGCGCTTTGCTTTTTTGGATGAGCCATTTGGATGGGCGAGTGGGAAGACTTTTTGGGCCCGCCTTTTATCGTATTAACGATTGCGTAGACGGCACCTTCTTTGGTGATGTCGATGCCGGCAACTTCTGTCGCCGAAAAATCGTAAAGAACGGTTGCTCTGCCAGGTCCGCTCAACGAGTAGATGCGTGCCTCCTCGGAGCTGCCGGTGAGTACCAGACCATCATGGGTGGCGACGCTCACCAAATGGGCTTCCTCTGCATCAAAGTAAACCTGTGCGGCCCCTGCAGCAGTGATGCGAAAGAGCTGACCATTGGGCCCCGTAGCGGCGAAAAGTGATTGGCTTTTTTCGTCGTAGCTGAGAGCTGCGATGTGCTTGGCATCCTTTAATTCGCTGAATGGCTCTAATTCGTCTCCTTTGAGCTCGTAGAGTTGATTGCCTGGAGAGACTGCTACGATGATTTTTTTTCCGAAGGCTTGAGTGATGCTCGTAATGCCCAAACCATCAGCTTGAACGACTTCCTTCGTCTCGCCATTCTCGAATCGAAGGAGCTTGGCGTCGGGCGCTGTACCAATCAGTAGGCCTGTTGGCGTCTCCAAGACAGAAAGAGCGACACTTGCTTCACTGATCTCTGTAAAACTCAATTGAAACCCGGGGAGCAAGAAGCCGTCAGAATTAATCGAAGCCTGCTCCAGCTCTCCCGCCTCGAAATCACTCTGTCCGTCGACCACGAAATGTCGAGTGCCCACGGCTTGTGCTGAACTCAGGGTGCTGAAAAAGGCCAGGAGAGTCAGACCGAAGGAGCGCCTGAGCCCGGCACGGCAAGCGTGAGACGGCGTGGTTCGGACACTGCTTGAGTTTAGGCCGGCGAGCTCCTCTTGGAGGGCAGAGCGCTGTTGACGAATGGTAAAATACGGTTTCTTCATGAGTATTTCTGTGACCTAGCAAAGAGATCGGAAAGGTGCGGCGTGCTCGAGGAGGCTACTCTTTCACTTGAACGGTAAAGGAGTCAGTTCCAACGACGAAATAAGGGAGGGGTTCTACTTGATGCTTAGCCGGCAGGAACTCGGCCGGTCCACGACTCGAAGTTGTTGCGGCCATCGTGTCGAGAAATCCGAGAGGTAGGTCCTCAGCAACGATGTTTTTATAAGTCGCGCCACCACGGGTGGAGTTGGTGCTTACGACTAGACTACGAGCTTTGAGTGTGGGGTTTTCGAGATTACTGATCAGCTCATCGAGAGTTGTTGATGAGCCCTTTTCCCTGCGCACGCTATAACCTGGCGCAACCTTGTAGGTGAGCACCTTTCCGGCGCTATCTTCTGGGATGGGAATCGAGAAGATGCGGGACTCTTGAGGAGCATCGTAGGGGTTGAAGTGCACTCGTATTCGAGCGCTTTCCCCAGCCTCGACTTCCGGGGTGAGCAAGTCGATACCGAGCAAAAGGGCAACTTCGCGTTTGAACTGAAGTTTGACTTTCACGTCGACGGATTCGACGCGGATGGGAGTCCAAGGGTTGTTGAAAACGGCGCCGAGGCCTTTGAATGCAAGAGACTCCATGATTTGAGGAACCTGGGGCGTGCCCGTCGGCATGGACCCAAAATCCTTGAAGTAAACATCCGGGTAGCCTTCGAACTTGATGCGTGTTTCCAGCACGTAAGTGACATCGCGTCGTTCTGCCGCCGCGGACTGTAGGCCGCTGCCAATGGCCATGCCGAGAAAAGAAGGGCTCAAAAAACGGTCGTGGGCAACTTCAAAGTTCCAATCGGTTGTCGGAGCACCGGGTTCGCCCTCAATCGCGAGATGAACGGGAATCACCGGCGCTTCAAGGTCTTCTCGGACAACAATGGAGGCCTGGCGGTCATTGACCAAAGCGCCGTGGCGAGCAATTGCTTCTCCCATCTTGAATGAGCGCATCTTGCTTGCCATGAACCAGAGCACCCGCGCTGTCGAGGTGGGCAGGTTGGTGATACCCAAGTTCATCATCGGATGGCCAAAGCCGAGCACGCCATCTTCTTCTACACGGGTGACCGTGCCTAGTCCCATGGCACTCATATCGCCGTTAATGAGATTGACGCCAATGGAACCACCATCGACAAATTGGGCGTCGGTAGAAGCTTTTGAATGACGGGCGCTGGTGCCTCCAGCTTGCAGTGGTTCGAGGCCGAGAGGTCGGAGCAAGTCTTGGGCAGCGCTCAAGGCTCCTGCACTCATTCCACCTAGAAGCAAGGGGGTGGATGTGGGAGTTGCTTCGGAGGAACCCAGGTTCATTTTTTGCTGATGAGCCTGGGCTAATTGATGGGCATGCCCAAAGCTCGAGTAGTTTTCTAGGTCGCCACTGAAGCGCAGGGTCCCATCACTCTCGTTGGCTCGAGCATGACGCTTTGCCGGAGACTGCTGAAAAGGGATACCGTGGATGCTGTGGGGTAAAGGGCGCTCCAAATCGTCGAGCATATTCCGAATCGGAGTAACTCCTGCAATCGGTTCCTCGCTGAAGGTCCAACCATAGGCGTAGGCGCCCACCATTTTTCCTTGCAGGTAGATGGGGCTGCCGCTCATCCCTGCAACTATTTTGGCGACGTCTAAACGCGGATGATCGGTTTTAATCAGCACCAAGTCTTGGCGAGGGCGAAAGTTCTTTAAAATATCGATCACCTCGACATTGAACTTGCTCGGGACCGTTCCTTCGAAGACGGTGAGGCCATAGCCCTTCATGCCTTTTTTGATTTGCTCCGTCGGCAGAATATCCGAGCGTGTTGCTACGCCATCTGCTTGAGCGGTTTGAATCAGAGTTGGAAAGCCTGCCGCGAGACCAAGGAGGGCGAGGGATGAAAGAATGAAGCTGCGCACGTGAATTCTACCTTAATCCTATTTCAGACAGGAGGAACAAGATTTCAATCCGAAGAGACAAATTGTAAATCGTTTTTTTCCCCTTCCCCGGGAAGCCGGAGCCTCTTCGCGGCAGATCAGGCCCTTTCCCTGGCCAATCTGCCCGCCACTTCATAAAACCTGTGCTTCGACTTATTTATTCCAGGGGCGGCAACGCTGCCGTTTCTGCTTGTATTAAGGGCGCGACATCCTGAACCCAACGATTTCTCAAGTCTCTGGCAATTTCTGGCTTTTCGCCCCAAAGAGTCGCAAATGCGAACACCAAGCAGCCATTTTCGTATGCAGGGTAGGCGGCCCAGGCAGTAGAGAACTCATATTTCGAAAAAAACACGCGAATCGCTCCATCCGTGGCATGCACGAGTAATTCTTTTCCTTCCCATTCGGGCTTCGCTTCGAGTACGGGCGAGTTCTTGACTCCAAAACGGTGGGCAACTCGGAAGATTTTTTTCTCGAAGGCCGCCATACATTGACGTGAGTCGGGGTGGCGGTTTTCCGTGGGAAGAAGGAACGCCGCGCTATAGGCCGACTTTTTTGAGTATTTGAAGCCTGTAAAGTGATCGATTGTCTTGAATTTGACCCTCCGCCAATGGGGCCGATCCAGCATCGGGAAGCGTACCTGACCATTTCGATCACTGTGGAAACCCACAGCAGCATTGAGTTGGCGCGCTAGAACCTTGTCTTTTTGCTCCTTTGGGTTGTCGTGCCCTTTGCTTTTCTTGAGCTCGCCAGCTTCTTCTGTCGATGGCGAGAGGATGAGATCTTCGGAGAGAGCTTGCCAAAGGGCGTTTTCCCCGACAGGCGCGGAGGCGTTTTCGTCGTCGATGGTTTGACAGGCAAGACTACCCCCGAAGAGCAGCACGATGGAAGCGATTGTTTTGATACTCACAAGAGATTTTACTCCCGAGTTCGAGAAATCTTCCTTCGGAGAGTTCTTTCTCTTGACGTGCCCCCCTGCCTCCAGCCACCGTTCCTATGTGTCGTCGCAGGACTTCATTTCAGCTTGGCTTGCGATGAGCATGTTGGGGGTGGGCATGCGAGTGACCCCGGCGGCCTTGCGCCAGTTGGGGTCCGAGCTGCGGGTGGTCACGACTTCCGTTGTGGCTAATCTAATTGCACTGCCGACTTTGGGTTTAATTCTATTGAACCTCTGTGGGGCAACCAGCGCCTCCTTCTTGGGTATTTTTATATGCTTGGTGTTGGGAGGCTCGACGATTTCGCTTAAGTTGACGGCTTCAAAGTCAGCGAACCTTAGCCTGGCTGTGTTGACGACCGCCTCGACGTTAGTGTTATCGGCTTTGACCGCAAATCTCTGGTTTGCCCTCACTTCGCAGGTTTTTTCTGCTCAAGCTCATCTCGATCTTTGGGCGCTGACCGTCGATATCCTCACCAATTTATTGAGCCCCATTCTGCTTGGCGTCATGGTGGCAGTGCTTGCCACCAGAAATAATCCCCAGGCCCTTGGGGCTTGGCCTGATCGCATTGGACGCTTGGCAAACCTTTTGATTGTCGGCGCTATCTGGGCGGCGGTGGACGAGCCCCAGGTTTTGGTTCCCATCACAGAACCACTCTTTTACCTTGGCGCTCTTTTCTTTCTAGGTTTGAGCTTGCTCTTGCCTATCGTTCTCTACCCGGCAACTCCAGATCGAATCGCCTTGCTCTACGGATCTGTGGTGAGGAATACGGCTCTCTGTCTCGTTGTTAGCCGAGGGGCAGGCTCGCTCGCTTATAGCGGGGCGATGATTTACTCGATGTCAGGAGTTGTGCTGGGCGTGTTGATGAACTTTGGCTGGCTGTGGCTGAGGCGCCGAAAATTGGCGCCTTCGACTGATGCCGTGCTCGATGCGACTGAAGCTGTATCGGACTAGATGATTGACTTTTTCAATCGTATTTCGTTGAGATCTGCCACGCCTACGCCGAGGTCAGCCGCTTGGGCAATGTAGAGCGGCTCCCTTCCGGATGCGGCGAGTGAAAGCCGCTTACGTGCTTTGCGTTCGTCGTCGATGACTTTCCAGCCGACGCGATCCAGAGCGACAGGGTCTGTGGACGCGTAGATAGAACCGTGGGGAGCACGGGTACGAGGGTCTTTATCTAAAGGGCCCTTGTCGAAGATAATTTTAAACGCGTCAGTGATGTGCAATCGGACTCGACTTTGTACAATCGGATGGCTGTAGAGAAGAGCAATTTGGGGGCTTGCTCGATGAGCATGATGGTGATGAGGGTTGTTGATATTGCCGTGGGTAATATTCTTCATAGCTCCCGTGAACCCGCAGATGGAGTGATCTTTCATCATTGTCATGTCGATCACAGCCGTCGCGTCAGTGAAGAATCGACAGTAGCGTGTTTTGATTTTTTCAAAGATCGCTATCGCTGGCATACGGTGGTCGCGGTTATTATGGGTTCCCGTCTTGACTCCTTCCGGTAGCTTCCAATTGCGTCGGTTGATCCGACAACCCATCAGATAGGTCGGGTATTGCTCGTAAACGATAATATTTTCTGGAGCGACGCCTTGGGCGATAACGGCTTCGACAATCGGCAGGATCACCTCATAGTTCACGGCCACGGTATATCCTTTTTGCCCAGCGATTCCGTTGACCTTGATGGCAACTCGATCCGCCGGATGGATGAATCGGCCCATCGCAGTGTTAATATTGCTTTCGCCAGTGAGTTCGGTGAGGGCGCGCTCGACGAGACGGCGTGCAACAGCGGGTACAGGCCAGAGTTGATTGGGTTGCATCATGGACGCATAGTCGCCTTTTGCTTCCGCCTGACTGACTAAGCCTGGAAGGCGTAAGGGCTGAAACCCGGCCGGTGGGGTGGCCAGCCAATTGTTCATCTCTTCCTTTTCCTGAGCGGCAGCCCAGGCAGTTGAGTGAAATGCGGCAAGAGCCGTTCCCGATGCGAGTTCGATGAAGCGTCGTCGTGAAGTCGACTTGGCGATGTTTCTTAGAGTCGCTTCAGTCTTCGGGCAGTCGTGACTTTTCGGGCGATTGGAGGCTGGGCCCACGAGATTTCTTTGAGGCACGCGGCAGCTTAGGCGTCTTGCCAGACGAGGTCGAGTTCTTGTTGGAAAGAGCTTGAGCGGTATTGTCTTTCGATGGAGAGACAACCGTCGGACGTTTGAGAAGCAGAGACGCCTTCAGTTTTTTTAGACTTTTCCAACCGATCCCTCTGACTCGAAGGAGGTCATTCAAACGCCGAAAATGGCCCAAACGAGCCCGGAG
>JAKVCH010000085.1 GCA_022447485.1 Polyangiaceae bacterium
CAAAACTTACGAGGAGAGGAAAACTACCAGCCTTGGCTCAGCTACGGGCGCTCCAAATTATGCAATTTACTTTTCGCTCGACACCTGGCTCCTCAACTCACCGGTGAACAACAGGTCAATGCGGTCCATCCTGGCGTCATTCCTACCAAAATCATCCGCGAGTTACCCGGCATCGTCGATTACCTCTATCGATTCGCCGGAATTCTTCTCTTTAAGTCAATCCAAGAGGGAGCAGCCAGCCAACTCTGGGCGGTAAGCCACCCAGATGCAAAAAACCTCAACGGAGAATATATTGCCGATTGTAACCCAGCTCAGAGCTCAGCACTGGGTCAAGATCGGGACCTGGCTCGCCGCCTTTGGGAGCGTTCGGAAGAAATCGCTCAAGAGCTAGGTTTTGCACCTCGTGTGTAGAACACAAGCAATGCAAAAACCATGACGCTTTGATGGCCAGACTCAGGGAGAGGCCATCTGAATGGCTTGGTCCATCCACCAGACTCCAGCTTTGGGACCACCATTGCACTCACCATCGGACTCACCTGGGCGTTTCAGCCAGAGATAAGCATCCACCACCGCATCGCCAGTCTGAGTCGTGGGTGCTTGACCAATCTTGCGCCCTGGAGGGTTGCACCAAGTTTCCTCTTCATTCTTCGCCTCTAAGTAGGGGCCCGCACCGTTACGACTCGTATCGATCACAAAGTGCTTTCCTCCCGTCAATTCGGAAAGCTGATGACCGTATTCCAGGCATTCTTCTGTTGTACGATAATTCGAGGTATTCAGGGAAAATCCACTCGCGTATTCAACACCCGCGCCCTTGAGCATCTCCGCCATTTCTTCAGCAGGCACCCAGGCGGCATGACCTGCATCAATATAGACGGCCACTTTCGGATTTTGTCGGAGAGTACGGATTGCATCATTGAGCAAGTAAAGCCTCTCCTTCTGCCAATCTTCAGGCATGCTCTTCAAACCCGGTAAGGCGTCTGGCTCAAGAATCACGACTGCGGCGTTATCGCCAATGCCGGCATAGACGTCGCGAATCCAGCGCATGTAGGCCTCTTTCGAATCAAGACCGCCTGCGGAGTGACCGGCATCAGCTCCTTCTGCCGCGGCATCACGATGCGGGACATTATAGGCAATGATGACGGGTACGGAGCCATCTTTCACCGCTCTTTCGACGAAGTACTGAACTGCTCGGAATATGTCACTATTCCACTCGCCCATCCATAAGCCCTGAGGCTGCTGAGCAATACGATCGACCACTGCTGCCTGCGCCGCGTCTGTGCGCCGTAAATTATTAGCCTGCAACATCGCCAATGATTGAGGGTCAACAAAGAGCTTTGCGCCCTGGAGGGGATTCGTTGTCACCGGTGCCGGGATGGGTGGCTCAACCAACGGAGCTTGAGGATCGGGCCGCTGGGCCTTGGCTGCTTTCGCACTTTTGGCGCCCGATGATCCCCCACAGGCCAAACTGGCGCCCAAGCTACAAGTCAATGCCAAGGGCGCTAGCCAATAGGTCGCACGGGTAAAATACTGCTTCTTCATAGAACGTCATTCATCCTTTCGGGGCCCAGACCATAACAGTGATCCCGTTGTTTTTGAGCCTAAATCTTCGAAGGAGCATAACTCGATTCACTCATACTTTCGGCTCATAAGAGCGGCGCACGAGATTCTCTCGCTTCCACCGTCTCGTGCTCAAGAGCCTTGCCTCAGAATTTTTTTTCATCACGCCCTCCGAGAAAGAACCTTGCCTTCTGAGTAGATGGGACTGCCAATGATTTTCTCCCGGAGGTCCTCGGTTGCACGAAGGCGACGCAGAGCGCAAAGAAAAAGAAGCAGAGAACTACGCCGAAACCGAGATGGCTTGCTGAGTGAATCACTTCGGGAATAGCCTACAGACATGGACCTAGACGAGCTTCGAGCCTTTATCGCCGTAGCCGATACGGAATCTTTTTCGGCTGCGGCAAAGTCCTTGAACTTTGCCCGCAGCACCCTGACAAAGAGAGTCGACGAATTAGAGTTGCGCAGCGGTGTGCAGCTCCTGAAAAGGGCAGCGGACGGAGCAGCGTTGACGCGAGCGGGAGAGCTCTTGGCAACTCGAGGCCGGCAGATACTTCAAGGGACAAAGACAATTCTTGCTGCGGCTCGCGACCTGGAAAAACAGCAAGGTATGATCACCTTGGAGCTCACCCAAGGCCTTCCTCCTGCTTTAGAGGAATCAGCCTACCTAGCTTTCAGTAAGGCTGCGCCGAATCTCCATTGGCGGATCCGCTACACCGATGGGCAATTTTCATCGAACTCAGACGCAGCGATCTGCATTCATACAACACCGCATCCACCGGCCGAGAATAATTGGAAACACTCCAAGGTCGGGTCCGTCAAATGCGGCCTTCTCGGCTCGCCGGAATACGTGAAGAAAAATGGTGCCCCTCAGAAAGTAGAAGAAATTAAAGAACATCGACTGCTTCTCTGGGAGCGATTCAGCGAGAGTATCGATACCCTGCCTCTCAAGAATGGCGGAAACGTAGCTGTGAGTCCGCACCTAGTCTCTCCGAGCCCGCACTTACTGCGCCAATTCGCCATGAACGGAGCCGGCATTGCCTACACCGTCACAAGCACCTTACCGGGCTTTCTAGATACTCGGGAAGCTCCAGAGCTGATCTTAATAGACCAAGTTGGTACGAGCTGTGATGTCTGGGTATCGTCTCGCTCGGATAGCGATACTGGCGCTATCGGCATCCTGGCAACCGCCATCATTCGGTTTACACAAATGACAATCGGACAGCTCTAAGACCAACGTGTCACCAAAAGCTCCTAGCAAAGAACACGCTAGCCAAGTCACTCCACAATGATTTTTCTCATCGATGGCTACAACTTTCTTCATGCGATTCTCTTGAATGGTCTCCGCAAGAAGACCATGCCCCGGGCCCTGTCGCATCAGTCATCGCGAGCTGCCCCAGAATTACGGTGGTGGACTTTGCCTTATCAAAAGCTTGTTCTTGATCACCTGTCGCCGCTTCCTTGGCAGGGAAAGCTGATTTTTGATGCCCAACGTGACAACTCAGAGCGACTCAGGGTCCACAGTCTTCTCCACTCTCCGGAGATTATCTACGCACTTTCCGCAGACGATTATTGTGTTCACTTCGCGCGAGACCATCAAAATCAAGACATCACGATAGTGAGTGCCGACAGAGCTCTACAAGACCGAGCCGCACGTTATGGTGCTCGGCGGGTGACACCTTGGGGGTTCGATGAATTGCTGACAGAAGAGCGTGGAAAAACACCGCAGCTGCTGCAGCCGGAGTTCAGGGAGTCACAATATTAAACCACAGACTCTGTTCCAGGTTATCTAAGTAGCTCATCAACTCGACAAGTTGCCCGACATCGCCCTCAACCTTAATTTTTCCCGACTGCAAGGCTTCTTCAAAACTCAATTCCTTGAGAAGCACTCGATCCAGCACACGCCGATTCAGTGTCAGCGTCAATCCGGCATCGGATGCAGTGAAGGAGGGCCAATGATTCAGCACTGAATTTTCGAGGAACAACGCATACTTCTCTTTTGCATCGGGAAAAATCCAATTGATAGTGAGCTTCCTTCCCTGAGACTTTTCTGCGTTGAGCTGCACAGCCATGTACTCGAAAATCATATCCGAAGTCATATTTGCAATCACCTCGGGTGGAGTTGTATTTGGAGCACCGGCTTTCTGAACGCCCTGTCGTAATTCTAAAGCCCCACTAAGATAAAAGTTACGCCAAGGGCCGCTTTCAGCTTGATAGCCCATTTGCTCGAGATGCTGCGCGAGAAGATTTTTCGCCTGCTGATTCTCGGGCTGAGCGAAAACCAAATGATGAAGAATCTCTGCTCCCCAGCGATAATCGCCTTTTTTCAGAGCCTCGCGTCCGATCTTCATGATCGCTGCCGGTCCTCCGCAAGCGGCCACATAGCGCTCAGCGACCTCAACGGGAGGTAAAGGGTTGAGATGAGCAGGGTTACCGTCGAAATAACCTAGATAGAAGTTATAAACCGCCCGCACATTATGACTCTTCGAACCATAGTAGCCATGAGAACTCCATTCTCGAACTAGCTCCGGTGGCATCGAGATCAACTCGGGGATTTCATTCATGGTGAAGCCTTGATTGGCAAGATGCAGGGTTTGATCATGTAAAAACTTATAGGTGTCTCGCTGGGCACGAATATGAGCCTGCACTTCCTTATTGCCCCAGGTCGGCCAATGATGCATCGCAATCTCGACTTCGGCTTTCTCGCCCCACGCCTGGAGCACCTGATTCAAGTACCTCGGCCACTTGGCAGCGTCACGAGTCTTTGCTCCTCGTAGGGTGTAAAGATTGTGCATCGTGTGAGTCGAGTCTTCGGCTGTACTGATCAACTGAAGTTTCGGTATAAACCACATCACTTCAGAAGGAGCTTCTGAACCCGGTGCACTAATAAATTCATACTTAAGACCATCGATGATGCGCGTCTCTCCGGACTTATGAATAATATCGTTCGGTTGAACGATAGAAACAGTACCCGATGAAGTCGTTACACCCAGGCCGGCCGTCGCTTGCCCAACAACATTACGCGGCAATAGATTACCGTACATATAAGATGCTCGACGGGACATCGCAGTTCCGGCCATGACATTTTCGGCGATGGCATTCTCTAAAAATCCGGCTGGAGCGATAACCTGCACCTTACCAGACGCAACATCTGCCAAATCGACAACTCCAGCAACCCCGCCGAAGTGGTCAACATGGGAATGGGAAAAAAGCACCGCTACCACAGGCCTCTTCGGACGATGGGAGTAGTAGAGCTCTAGGGCATAACGAGCCGTTTCTTCAGAGATAAGCGGGTCGTAAATCGTGATCCCCTTTTCGCCCTCCACGATCGTCATATTGGAGAGGTCCGCTCCCCGCACTTGGTACACCCCTGGAACAACCTCAAATAGTCCGGCGATCATCAAGAGCTGAGCCTGGCGCCACAGGCTTGGATTCACTGTCTCCGGTGCCTGCTCATCTTCGCGAATGTATTTCCGAAAGGCCTGCAAGTCCCAGACAACCCTTCCCTCTTTATTCTTCACCACACCCTGGTCGGGTAAAGGAGCAATCAGCCCGCGTCGGGCATTCTCAAAGTCTTGTCGATCAGCAAAAGGATAGGCCTTTTTTAGCTCAGAAAATAGCTCGTGAGTCACCGCACTCGCGGGTGCCGGCTCCGAAGACACCGCTGCTGTCCCCTGGTCATCGGAAATTTGCTCAAGAGCTGGCGCTCCTGCTGGGGACTGAGCCTCATTTTGATTTTGACAGCCCATGACTATCCCGCTCAAACCTAGAATCAATCGCGGAAGCAGGCATTGACGACAAGAAGGCAAGCCCGAGAGTGACGCGCGTCTATTTACCATTCTCCAGTAACAAACGACCACTAGCAGACGTCAACAAGATGCGAAGTAAGGGCGGAAACATGCAGAAGAAATTGTTCAGGCCCCTTGACCGCGTCGAGTAAAAGAACAATTTTGGCGGAAGACGGAGTCAACGGCTTTCGAGCCTGCTTTTTCTCAAACCAACCAGGGCGCGCGCCGCAAGCTGCTCGTGCCCGCTTTTGCGCGCCTCTCATTGTCCCAAGCTCAATTCGATAAAAAATTTGGAGATGACTTTTGTCAACGTCTCCCGACAAGCCCCGGCATCTACCGCTTTTATGATGCACGAGGAGAATTGATCTATGTAGGCAAGGCAAAAAACTTGAGGCAACGATTACAAAGCTATCGCAACGCAGGGCGTAAAAAAAAGGAAAAGAAGCAAAGACTACTCACCAAAGAAGCCCAACGTATTGAGTTCGAGGTATTAGCTTCAGAGGAAGAAGCCCTCCTCACAGAAGCTAGGCTGATTCAAGAGAAAAAACCTACCTACAACATTCAATGCGCCTATGACTTTCTTTACCCCGCTATCGGCTGTGGTTCCTGGGATGCACACCTTCTACTCTCTTTTAGCAATCAACCCGCGCCCTTCAGCTCATTGAACTTAAGTTGGTTTGGTGTTTTCCGATCCCGACCTCGAGCAAAGCTAGCTTTTACCAGCCTAGAATTTCTCTTGGCCCATCTCGGGCACCAAGAGCAAAGGAACCGGCTCCCGCAAGTTCAGAATCCCCGGGGCAGTCGCTTGATCGGATTTCGTCAGCTACCGACTTCAATTCAGGAAACGCTCCCTTGGTACTTGGCTGGTACGGAAGCAGATCTATTGAGTGAGTTAGCTCATCATCTCTTGCGAAAGCCCGCTGCCAGGCGTCGAGCAGAAGAAGTTCAGATGCATCTCACTCAGCTCAAGCATTTTTATCAAACCGATACACAGCAACTTCGACGCGAACTCCAAGCCACTGGTCGACCTGGCTCCTTCGTTGCCAGCACAGAACGCGATCAACTACATATCCGCGCGAATTTTGCAAAGTGAGTTGATTCTGATTCACGGAATTGGCGTGCCTCCCGAGGAGCCGAAAATTATTTACCGACAGTTGACTACCTATACCGACGGCATCACGGGTAGAAAGCGGCGCAAATTTTCCAGCGAGCAGATTTTTTCGATGAAGGCTCATCATTCATTAAAAAAAAGAGAAGCGCTTTCACAAAAAAGAGATCCTCGACAAACATTATGAGACTCTGACCTGGATGGCTAACTCTAGTTTCTCGTTACGTTCCTTGGGACTGTCCACTTTCATCACCCTGGGAATTCTCTCTTCGATGGAGGCCTGCGGCGATGCTGAAGGCACTGCGCCACCTGGACCATCAACAAATATGATCGGCGCAGCGGGTACAGCGAATGATCGCGACGGGGAAGAAACAACAACAACGAGCGAAGCTCAGGAAGGCAACGCCAATGAGATGGAGAACGCAAATCTCGTCCTGATCGGAGAACTCCTGCCTGCGCAACTAGAAGCCGAAGCCTTCACCGCAGCCGGCGAGTTAGATCCTGCTCAAGAAGGTGCGGACTCCTGCGTTAGTAGTATCGTCCCTGGGGTCGATATCGAAGCGACAACCTCTGCCAGTGGAGGCTGCTCGATTGGCTACACAGCTGCCGGTGAATGGCTTGAATATGAAGTCGCTACCGAAACGGCTGCGGCTTATGACTTGATTCTATCCATGGCGTCACTTGAAGCCAATCGACAGGTCAGTATCTCCATCGACGGCACCCTGCGAGGGACTTTAACTACGCCGGCTACGGATTGGCACGACTTCGAAGAGGTTTCGCTTGAGGGGCTAAACCTAAGTGCCGGCTCTCATATCTTGCGGATTACATTCGAAACGGGGACCTCCAACCTCGACTACATCCGATTCGATTTCGCTGGAGCCTGCGTTCCCCAATGTAGTGGACGAGCATGTGGCGCTGATGAATGCGGAGGCACCTGCGGAAACTGCGATGAAAATGAAAACTGCACCTCCGCAGGCACTTGCCGCGGCGCATCAATACCGCCCGTAGAAGTCCATGGAGCACTCTCTGTTCAAGGCGGAAAAATCATCGATAAAAATGGCGATCCCGTACAGTTACGGGGCATCAGCACCCAATGGTTGAATTGGGAGAACACCTTCGCAGGTGTCCGTCAAAACATGGAGTACATGAGAGACGAGTGGGGCCTGGAAGTCTATCGCATCGCCAATGGCGTCGAGGGTAGTAATGGCTATGCAGATCCGGCTGTCAGGAGCAATCGCCTCGAACGAGTCAAAGAAATGATCGAGACAAGTCTCGATCTTGGAATCTATGTGATTGTGGATTGGCATACCCACCGAGAAGGTTATGAAGATCTAGCGAAAGATTTCTTTGACGAAATTTCCGAAGATTATGGCGATAAGCCAAATATTATCTATGAAACTTTTAATGAGCCTCTCGACAATCGTAGCTTGGACGAACGCAGCTCTGCCGACTACTGGTCACAAGCCGTCAAGCCCTATCACGAAGCCGTGAATGCAACGATTCGTGCCAATGACCCTGATAATATTATCATCCTAGGCACGCCTCGTTGGTCACAAGACGTGGACATTGCTGCAGCTAACCCAGTCAGCGGAACAAACTTAGCCTACACCCTGCATTTTTATAGCTGCAGCCATGGCAGCTGGCTCAGGGAAAAAGCTCAAGATGCTCTTGACGACGGGGTTGCTCTTTTCATTACAGAATGGGGTTCCACTCATGCAGACGGGGGAACGCCTGCTAATGCGGGCGTCTGTCTCGGTGAGACACGTGCCTGGCATCAATGGCTCGATGCCCGTTCTATCGGCTCCGCTGCATGGAAATTAACTAATGATGGCGACTCTTCAGCCATCCTCAAAGGAGGAGCGAACCCGCGAGGACCGTGGACAGATCAATACCTCAGCGAACATGGTCAATATGTTCGTGACCTGTTGCAATCAGAATAGGAGTAGGAAATCTATTGAAGCTTCGGCGCCTGAATACGCCGAAAGGTCAGGTTCAGTCTTTCTCCGACGAAGCGACGAGTTTTCGGGAGCGCATGAAGGTAATTCATCTGAAAGTTCCCTGACATGATCAGCAAGTCACCCTCGCCGAGCTCGATGGAGCGCGGCTTTGAGGATTTTCGCTCTGATGACTTTCTCTTCCAGGTGAAACGCCGTGGAGCTCCCAAGCTCAAAGACGCAATGGTTGGCCGAGAGCCGAGCTCTGGCTCATCGTCAGAGTGCTGACCCATACTATCGTTCCCATCTCGATAGAGGTTCAACAAAATATGATTGAAACTCATGCCTAAGTGGCATTCAACTCGACGACGCAAATCTCCGAGGCATTCTCCGGGTGCCTGAGGAGTCATCACATGACCAGAATAGGTGTAGTCAGCCTCCCCCGCCCAGGCGATCAAACGAGGCTGCAGCATTTCTCTACCGAAGAGCCGGATAGGATAGCTAGAAAACGACTCCTCGTTTTTCAATTTATCTAGAGCTCGATAGGATTCGTCGCGCAACATCCAACGCGACCACACACGCAACTCACCCAGGTTCGAATCTTCTAAAACGCGTTCTTCGGAGAATATAGTCTGACCCCCAACCCTGACGAGTCTTCTCCAAGAAAGGCCCGAACGCACGATAAATCGGCTAAAGTTTGCCGAGAAAGCTAGGCAGCGCCGGATATCTCTTCTAAGGCAGCCTCTGGATGCGGCGCCTGACCAAACTTAGATGCAGGATAGAACGCAGGGGATGTCGGCCTCGGCGAGGCATGCCCTTGAGTCTCGCTACCTCTGCATTGCTCACCCTCTTTCAGCTTTCCAGCGTATCCGCCGCTGAGAAGGAGAGTGCAGACAAGCCGACGAAAACCTCTTCCGAGCATTCAAAGCCAGAACCAGTCAGAGGAACCCAAGCAAACCGTTTAGAGACAAGTGGTGTTCCCGTCTTCGGTTACGACTCCAATACGGGCGTTGAATTTGGTGGCTTGGTCAACTTCGCAAAATTCCGACGCAACTACTTTCCCTATGAATGGCGTCTAAGAGCTTGGGCCCGCCTCAGCCTGAAGGGCACGCCCAACGGCGTTGTCACTCCGCTACACGATCACGGTATCGACCTCGACTACACAGGGCTCGGAGCTGGTCCAGGAAAGGTGGGAGAGCTGCGTCTCAGAACTCGTCTTGGCTTCGAAAAAAATTCCCAAGCCGGCTACTACGGAATGGGGGCGGGCAGCTTACGTGACGACTCTCGCGTGGCAGCACAATACAATGCCTACTTTTACAATTCGGTGGCGCCCTACACCTGGCTCCTGATGCGGCTGGCAGTTTGGAGGAAGATACAAGAAACTCCAATT